>CAYSTN010000005.1:0-42022 GCA_964434135.1 uncultured Oscillospiraceae bacterium | reverse complement strand
TCAAACCCTTTATTGTCTAACATAGCTTTTCCCTCACCAAACTCTGATTTAATAATCCGATTATAACACATCTCATAGAAAAAATGCCAGAGGGTTTCACCTCTGGCATAAACTCATCCCGCCGCATCCAGCATATTCTCAATAAAAATCCCATACCCGGTAGTGGGGTCATTGACGAGAACATGGGTCACCGCTCCAATGAGCTTCCCGTCCTGCAAAATCGGGCTGCCGCTCATACCCTGCACGATGCCGCCGGTTCTGGCCAGCAGCGCTTCATCCGTGACCGTGATAAGAAGATCCCGGCCGTTTGTTGCGTTTCTGATCACGCGGTCAATGCGGATGTTGAACGTTTCGACCCGGTCGCCGTCGACGTTGGATAAGATTTGCGCCGCGCCCGGGACGATCTGCTCCGGCGGCAGGATCTCTACCGGCTGCGCTGACAGCGGCTGTGTGAGCGTACCGAAAATGCCGAACGGCGTGTTTTTCTCGACCGTTCCGATCGTGTCCGTTACATCAAACAGCCCGTGCAGCTCACCGGGCGTGCCGCGCGCGCCCATGCGCACTTCCGCTACGCTTGAGCGCACCAGATACCCGGATTCCATCATCAAAAGCTGCGTCCCGTCCAGCCCGTTGACCCCGTGCCCCAACGCGCCATAGCTGCCGTCTTCCGGATCATAATAGGTGAGTGTGCCGATGCCCGCAATGTGGTCACGCACCAGAATACCCACGCGGTAACCCCCGTCCGTCTTTTCCGGCGTGACAAGAAATTCCGCCTCGCGGCCGTCGCGTTCCACGCGCAGCACCACCGGTTTTTGCGTTTGCAGCGTGTCGAGCAGCGCCTGCGCGCTGCCGGATGGTTTGCCGTCTGCCGCGACGATCACATCACCCTTGCGAAGTCCGGCCTTTTCGGCCGGTTTGCCCGGCTCAACTTCGGTTATCATCAGTCCCTGTGCGTAAAGCTTGATCCCTACGGTGTTGCCGCCGGGTATCAGTGTGCGTCCCGTCGCTGCGGCCTGTGTGCAAAGAGCCGCCAGCAGCAGGACGCTCAACAGCAGCGGCCATACTCTTTTGAACGATCTGCGCATCATATCCACGTTGTCTTCCCCCAACTTCTTAAAATGTCAGCGCCGTTAGCTTGACCAGCGAGCCGGGAAAGAAACCGTGCGGCGCATATGTAAAAGCAAGCGTCTTTTCCTTGGCGAATACCGGAAAACGCAGCATTTCGGCGCTGTTATCCACACGGAATGTTTCCTTTTTCCTGTGTTTCCGTTTTGATGCAGGACAGCCGTTCGGCGCGTACATTTAATTTCTGCAAAAAAGATAAAATTAGTCTTGACATTTTGCACGAAATCGCTATAATAATAGTGCGCTTCGGAAAGAAGCCCGATAGGGGATTTGTGTAACGGTAGCACACCGGACTCTGACTCCGTTTGCGGGGGTTCGAATCCCTCATCCCCTGCCAACAAAAGACCTGATTTGTCAACTTGACAAATCAGGTCTTTTGTATGCTCGTTTCCTTCTGCAAATGCGAATTGCGCTGCGCCCAATGCTATTGCTTAACGCTCGATCACCCTCTGCGGCCAAGCCGCAGAGGGTGATTTGCTTATCCCATCTTTTCTTTGATCTGCGACAGCCGGTCGAGCGCTTCATAGAGCGTCTCGTCCTTTTTCGCGAAATGTACGCGGACGATGTTGTTGATCGGCTCGTGGAAGAACGACGACCCGGGTACGCACCCCACGCCAACCTTTTTGGCCAACTGCACACAGAAATCCACATCAGACTGTCCCTTTTTCAGATACGGCGCAATATCCGCCAGCACGAAATACGCGCCCTGCGGGTCGGTGAAGGGGATACCGATCTGCCGCAGTCCGTCGGTAAAGAGCTTTTTCATATGCGCGTAATGCGCGCCAAACTCCTCGTAATACGAATCCGGCATATCCAGTCCGACCACCGCCGCTTCCATCAGCGGCGAAGCCGCACCGACGGTGTTAAAATCGTGATACTGCTTGATGCGCTCCATGATCGGCTGCGGCGCAATGGCGTAGCCCAGCCGCCAGCCGGTGATGGAATAGGTCTTCGACAAGCTTGAGCAGCTGACCGTCCGCTCCCACATTCCCGGCAGCGCATTCATGTAAATATGCTTATGCCCTTCGTAGATGATATGCTCATAGACCTCGTCCATGATGGCGAACACGTCGTAGCGGATGCACAACTCGGCGATGCACCGAAGCTCCTCATACGTAAACACCTTGCCGGACGGGTTGGACGGATTGCAGATGAGGATCGCCTTTGCGCCCTGCCGGAAAGCATCTTCCAGCACATTGGGGTCAAACGAAAACTCCGGCGGCACAAGCGGGACGAAGACCGGCTCGCAGTCGGCCATAAGCGCCTGTGCGCGGTAGTTTTCGAAGTAAGGGGAGAACATGACGATCTTGTCGCCGGGATTGGTCAGGGCAAAAATGGTGTCGACCATGGCCTCAGTCGAGCCGATGGTAATGACCATTTCCGTCTGCGGGTCAAGTGTGCGCCCCATGAAGCGCCCTGCCTTGCGCGCCAGAGCCTGCCGGAAGTTGGGCGCGCCCATCGTGATGGGATACTGGTGCGGGCCAAGCGCGCTGACCTCAGCCAACCGGTCTGTCAGCGCCTTGGGCGGGTCGAAGTCCGGGAAACCCTGCGCCAGATTGATCGCGCCGCACGCAAGGCTCACGCGCGTCATACGGCGGATAACGGAATCCGTAAACAATTGATTTTTCCTGCTCATTTCCTGCATAGCTGCTTCTCCTGTCCCATTTCCGCTGCGGCGGGAACGATTTTTTCCTATTGTAGCGAGACAAAGCGCCAACGTCAAGCGCGTTTTTCGCAAATTCTGCGTCCCGGGCCGTGCGCTTTTCCTGACTTTAACAAAATCATCCCGTCGTAAAACGCGTTTTCTCTTGCATTGCGGCGGGATAACAGATATAATAGAAGAAAAAGAGCCGCTGTACCGGCCGCCATCTGCGCGGCAAAGATCACGATAGGGGAGGAGACTGTATGCAGCAGCTTGCAGCTTTTCTGAAACGATTCCATTCCGAGTCCGCAGCAGACGCGTATCGCTTCCTTGGCTGCCATCCTTCGCCGGACGGCGCGGGCTTTGTTTTCCGCGTCTGGGCGCCGAATGCAGCTGCCGTCCATGTTGTCGGTGACTTCAACTTCTGGAACGCGGATGATCTTCCCATGCAAAAGATCTCCGACGGTGTCTGGCAGGCGACTTCTGTCTATGCAAAAGCCGGTCAGGCGTATAAATACTGCGTCACCGCCCGCTCCGGCAACCGCGTTTACAAGACCGATCCCTATGGCAATCGCTGCTGCGCGCTGCCCGATACATCCAGTCTCATCGACCCGCCGGACGGCTTCGTGTGGCATGACGCGGCCTACCGTGCGCGCACAGCCAAACAAAAGCCGACCGAACGCCCCATCAACATCTACGAAGTCCACGCCGGCTCGTGGAAGCGCCACGAAGACGGCAGCTATCTCAGCTATGCCGAGCTTGCGCAGCAGCTCGTACCGTATGTCAAGGACATGGGCTACACGCACATCGAGCTGCTTCCCATCATGGAATACCCCTATGACCCGTCGTGGGGCTACCAGATCACCTGCTACTACGCGCCGACCCATCGCTACGGCACACCGCGCCAGCTGATGGAATTTGTCGACGCGTGCCACCAGGCGGGACTTGGCGTGATCCTCGACTGGGTTCCGGCGCACTTCCCAAAGGACGAAAACGGCCTGTATGAGTTTGACGGCAGCTGCTGCTACGAGCTGTCCGATCCCATGATGAACGAGCATCCGGACTGGACAACACGCATCTATGACTACGGCAAACCGGAGGTACAGTCCTTCCTCATCTCCAACGTCTGCTATTGGCTGTCGTATTTTCATGTCGACGGGATTCGAGTCGATGCAGTTGCTTCCATGCTGTATCTGGATTATAATCGCAGAGAATTTAAACCCAACCGCTACGGCGGCCGCGAAAACCTGGAAGCCATCGATTTTTTGCGCAAGCTCAATGCGGCGGCTTTCCGCGAAAATCCCGCTGTTATGATGATTGCGGAGGAGTCCACGGCTTTCCCGCTCATCACCAGACCCGATTACGACGGCGGCCTTGGCTTCCTGTTCAAATGGAACATGGGCTGGATGAACGATATGCTGCGGTATCTGTCTCTTGATCCGCTGTGGCGCAAGGGAAGCCACAACGCGCTGACGTTCTCCATGACCTACGCCTACTCCGAAAACTTCATCCTGCCGCTGAGCCATGACGAGGTCGTCCACGGTAAATGTTCGCTCGTCAATAAGATGCCGGGCAACTACGACGACAAATTCAATAATCTGCGCACCTTCCTGGCCTATCAGATCGCACACCCCGGTAAAAAGCTCAACTTCATGGGCAACGAATTTGCGCAGTTTATCGAGTGGAACTATACACAGGGGCTTGACTGGGTGCTGCTCGATTACGACAAACACCGCCAGATGCAGCACTTTGTCCGCACCCTGAACCATTTCTATCTGGACAACAACTGCCTGTGGCAGAACGATTCCGACTGGGACGGCTTCCGCTGGCTCTCATGCGACGACAGCGACAACTCCGTCATTGCTTTCCGCCGCATCAGCCGCAAGGGCAGGGAACTGGTCGTTGTGTGCAACTTCTGCCCGGTGCTGCGCGAGGACTATTACCTGCCACTGCCCAAAGCCGGATGGTACAAGCCCATCCTCAACACCGACGAAGCGCAGTACGGCGGCTTTGACTTTGCTGCCGCACCGGTTCACGCTGTGCGGCAGAAGCAGCCGCAGGGAGAATACCTCTACGGCGGCCGCTTCCGCATCCCGCCCATGAGCGTTTGCTTCTATCAACACGTCAGAAAAAACCCGGAGCGATAAATCCCCACGCATTCAAAGAACAAGGAAATAACAGGAGGAGATTCAGGTATGCAATTCCAGAAAAAACGCTGCGTCGCCATGCTGCTTGCCGGCGGCCAGGGCAGCCGTCTGATGGTTCTGACGGAGAACACTGCCAAACCTGCCGTCCCCTTTGGCGGCAAATACCGTATCATCGATTTCCCGCTTTCCAACTGCGTAAACTCCAAGATCGACACCGTTGGCATCCTCACTCAGTACCAGCCGCTTGAACTCAACGAGTACATCGGCAACGGCCAGCCGTGGGGCTTAAACTCCTCGCACGGCGGCGTTCAGGTGCTGCCGCCGTATGCCAAGAGCAAAAACTCCGAATGGTACAAGGGCACGGCCAACGCGATCTATCAGAATATTCCCTTTATCGCGCGCTATAACCCGGACAACGTACTCATTCTCTCCGGCGACCACATCTACAAAATGGACTACGCCGCCATGCTTCGCTACCATGAGCAGCGCGACTCCGATTGCACCATCGCCGTGCGTGAAGTCCCGCTCAAAGAAGCCTCCCGTTTCGGCATCATGAATACCCGCGAAGACGGCTCGATCTACGAATTTGAAGAAAAGCCGAAAAAGCCCAAGAGTACCAATGCGTCCATGGGCATCTACATCTTCAAGTGGAGCGTCCTGCGCAAGTTCCTTGAGGCCGATGAAGCCGATCCCACCAGCGAAAACGACTTCGGCAAAAATGTCATCCCGGCCATCTTAAACGCCGGACACAAGCTCTACGCCTATCGCTTCGAGGGCTACTGGAAAGATGTCGGTACGATCTCCAGCCTGTGGGAAGCCAACATGGATCTGCTCGGCAAGCATCCGGCGTTCGACATCTACGGCTCTGTGGGTCATAAGATCTACGCCCGCAATCAGGCCATGCCGTCGAGCTTCATTGCCCGCACCGCCGAGATCCACGAGAGCTTCGTTGCCGAAGGCTGCAACATCGAAGGCACGATTGACCACTCCATCATCTCCACCGGCTGCTCGGTCGGCCGTGGCGCGGAGATCACCGACAGCGTCATCATGCCGGATGTTGTCATTGAAAACGGCGCGATCATCCGCAGCGCGATCATCGCTGAGGGCTGCCACATCAAAGCCGGCGCGCGTGTCGGAAGCGGCTGCGCCGAGGGCGAAGAACGCAAGATCAGCGTAGTCGGCAAAGACAAGACCATCGCCGAAGGTGCCGTGATCGACGCCGGTGCGATCGTATAAGAAAGGGGGATCACCAGTATGGAAACCATGGGCATCATTTTCTCCAATATCTACGACAACAACATGGGCGAGCTGACGCGCGAACGCACGTCTGCATCCATTCCCTTTGGCAGCCGGTATCGGCAGATCGACTTTGCCCTGTCCAACATGGCAAACTCCAAGATCAGCAACATCGGCATCATCACCAAATATAACTACCAATCCCTTATGGATCACCTCGGCAACTGCGAGGAATGGGATCTGAAGCTGGGCGAGGGCGTTCGCTTCCTGCCGCCGTATGCAACAGGCCATACGGGCGCGTATCGCGGCAAGCTCGAAGCGCTGCAAACGGCCATGCCGGTGCTTGACCGCTGCGACGCAGAGTATGTCGTTTTGTCCGATACCACCGTCCTGTGCGCCATCGATTTTGCCGCCGTCCTCGACGAGCACATCGCTTCCGGCTGTGACATCACCGTCATTGCCAAAGCCGGCTGCGCCGACGGCAAACGCCGTCAGCCGCTGGCCGTCAAGCTTGGCGCGGACGAAAAGATCGTCGACCTGGCCGTGGATTACTGCGCCCCGGAGGACTATCTTGTCGGCATGAGTATGTTCATCATGCGCCGCGATAAGCTCATTGAGGTCATCCGCGAGATGGTGCCGCACGGAAGATACCACTTTGAACGCGACTTCATCCTGCCGGAATACCACGCGGGCAAGCTCAAAGTCAACGTCTATCCGTTCCACAACATCGCCCTGTTCAACCAGAGCGTGGACGAGTATTTTGCCAACAATATGCGCCTGCTCGATGCGGACGTGCGCCGCAGCCTCTTCCGCAGCGAGATCCCCATCTATACCAAGGTGCGCGACGCTGTCCCGACGCTCTTTGGCTATCACGGACAGGCTGCCAACTGCCTCATTGCCGACGGCTGCCATCTGTTTGGCAAAGCCGAAAACTCCGTGATCTTCCGCGAAGTCGACATCGACGAGGGCGCAGAAGTCCGCGATTCGATCATCATGCAGGGCTGCAAGATCGGCGCAGGTGCGTCGGTGCGGTACTGCATTTTGGATAAAAACGTTGTGATCCGTCCGGGAACGAAGCTTCTCGGCTCAAAGGATCATCCCCTCGTTGTGGACAAAGGAGATACCGTATGAAAATCGCAGTTGTTGCCTCTGAGGGCGCGCCGTTCGTCAAGACCGGCGGCCTCGGCGACGTGATGCAGGCGCTCCCGCTTGCACTTTCCCAGCAGAAAAATACTTATGTCAACCTGTTTCTGCCGTATTACAGCCAGATCAAGTATTCCGAAAAGTGGCCGGTGGAGTTTCTGGGCGCGTTTGACGTGCCGCTGGCCTGGCGGCGCGAGTACGTCGGCATCTTCCGCCTGAAGACCCGCCGCAAAAAGCTCCAGGTCTACTTCATCGACAACGAACACTACTTCAACCGTGGCGGCATCTACGGCTTCTCGGATGACGGTGAGCGCTACGCCTACTATTGCAAGGCCGTGCTGGCTTCGATGAACTATCTTGACCTGCGCCCCGATGTTATCAGCTGCCACGACTGGCAGGCGGCGCTCATCCCTCTGCTGCTGAAAACCGAGTATCGCGGCTGCTTCCCGGACACAAAAAGCGTCTTCACCATCCACAACATCGAGTATCAGGGCAAGTGCAACCTGCAATTCAACTACGATGTTCTTGGCCTTGGCGCACACTGCGACGAGATTTTGCGCTTTGACGACTGCACGAACTTCATGAAGTCGGCGATCGTCATGGCCGACCGCGTAACGACCGTCTCCGAGACTTACGCGCAGGAGCTGCGCTATGCGTACTACGCCCACGGGCTTGACGGTGTGCTGCAAAGCCGCGGCGCGGACTTTTCCGGCATTACCAACGGCATCGACCTGCAACTCATCGACCCGCAGAAGATGGCCACCATCGCGCAGAACTACGGCGTCAAAGACCTGCGGGCAGGGAAGACGGCCAACAAGCTTGCCCTGCAACAGCGCGTCGGCCTGCCCGAAGACCGCGACGTTGCCGTCCTGGCCATGGTCACGCGTCTGGTCGGGCACAAGGGCATCGACCTGCTTTGCTACATCGCCGAGCGGCTCATCCAGCGCCGTATCCAGTTGGTCATCATCGGCACAGGCGAAGAGAAGTACGAATGGTATCTCAGCACCCTGCGCGAGCGCTTCGGCGACCGTGTTTCGGTCAATCTGCTCTTTGACGGTGGTCTTGCCGATCAGGTCTACGCAGCGTCCGATATCTACCTCATGCCGTCGAAGTCCGAGCCGTGCGGCCTGTCGCAGCTCATCGCCATGCGCATGGGCTCCATTCCGGTGGTCAACGCCACCGGCGGGCTGAAAGACACGGTCTGGCCGTATAACGAAGCGGACGAATCCGGCCGCGGCTTCACCTTCCAGAGCTACAACGCCGATGACTTCCTCGCAGCCATCGACCGCGCGCTGGCTCTTTACTACAACGAGCCGGAGAAGTGGCTGCGCCTTGCACAAAACGATATGCAGGTCGATTCCAGCTGGTCTGTTCCCGCGCAGAAGTACATGGATCTGTTTCAGAACCTCTGCGGCGCATAAATCATAAAAGGATATAGAAAAAGAATGACAAAAGAGAACCTTCTCAAGCGATTGGAAAGCTGCTGTGACCGGTTGTTTGGCTGTACGCTTGCACAGGCCACAGAAAAGCAGGTCTACCGCGCCGTGTGCGTCACGCTGCGCGGCCTGTTGGAAGACCGGCGGCGCGCGTTTACCGAACAGGTGCGCACGCAGCAGCGCAAGCAGGTCTATTATATGTCGATGGAGTTCCTGGTCGGCACGAGCCTGCGCAACAACCTGTACAACATGGGACTTTTGCAGCCGGTCGACGAAATTCTGCGCGAACGCGGCTTCAGCCTGGAACATCTGTGCGCGCTCGACCCCGATGCCGGCCTTGGCAATGGTGGCCTTGGCCGTCTGGCCTCGTGCTATATGGACGCAGCCACCGGCATGGACTATCCGGTGACCGGCTTCTCCATCCGCTACGAATTTGGCATCTTCCGGCAGAAGATCGTCGACGGCTGGCAGATGGAATTTCCGGACAACTGGCTGGAAATGGGCGACGTGTGGCTGCACCCGCGCAAAGACGATGCGGTCGAGGTACGCTTTGGCGGCGAGGTACACGAATGGATGGACGGCGATAAGTTCAAAACTGCCCAAACCGGCTACCAGTCCGTCATCGCCGTACCGCACGACCTGTACATCTCCGGCTACGGCTCGGATGCAGTCAACAAGCTCACCCTCTGGAGTGCCAGTATGCCGCAGAGCTTCGACATGAACGCTTTTTCGCGCGGTGATTACGTCCGCGCGCTCGAGCAGAACACCATGGCCGAAGCCATCTCCAAAGTCCTGTACCCGGCTGATGACCACATCAACGGCAAACGCCTTCGTCTGCGGCAGCAGTATCTGCTTGTCTCCAGCTCGCTGCAAGCCATCTTGAACGAGCATATCCGCAACTACCGCTCGCTCGATAACCTCAGCGACAAAGTCTCCATCCACATCAACGATACCCATCCGGCGCTTTGCGTACCGGAACTCATGCGCCTACTCGTCGACACCTACGACTACGGCTGGGATCAGGCCTGGGACATCACCTGCAAGACCCTGTCCTACACCAACCACACCGTCATGGCAGAAGCGCTCGAACGCTGGCCAGTGTCGCTGTTTCAAGAACAGCTGCCGCGCATCTACGCCATCTGCAAGGAGATCAACCGCCGCCTGATGCAGACGCTCTTCCGCGTCTATCCCAACGACCCCGGCAAGTGGGAGTATATGGCCGTCATTGCCAATGACGAAGTCCGTATGGCCAATTTGTGCCTTGCCTGCTGCCACAAGATCAACGGTGTCTCGCAGCTGCATACCGACATCCTTGAGAAGACCATCTTCCGCGACTACTACGAGCTGGATCACGACCGTTTCCTCAACGTCACCAACGGTATTGCCTATCGCCGCTGGCTGTGCCAGTCCAACCCGGAGCTGACGGCCTACCTGCAAACGCTCATCGGTGATGCGTTCCTGCGCGATGCCAACGCACTCGAAGCGCTCATGGCCTATCGCGACGACCGCGAAGTCCTCTCGCGTCTGCGCCAGATCAAACGCGCGAACAAACAGCGCCTTGCTGCGTATATCGCCCAGCACAACGGCATCAACGTCGACCCGGACTCCATCTTCGACGTTCAGGTCAAACGTCTGCACGAGTATAAGCGCCAACTTCTCAACGTGCTGCACATCCTGACCCTGTATAACGAGATCAAGGCGCACCCTGACAGGCCGTTCTACCCGCAGACCTTCATCTTCGCAGCCAAGGCTTCCGCCGGATATTATCTGGCCAAGCAGATCATCTCCCTGATCGTTGCCGTTTCCAATCTGGTCAATTCCGACCCGCAGGTACAGGGCAAGATCAAAGTTGTCTTCATCGAGGACTACAAAGTCTCGCTGGCCGAGATCATTCTGCCCGCCGCCGACCTGTCCGAGCAGATATCCATCGCCGGCAAGGAAGCCAGCGGAACCAGCAACATGAAGCTCATGATTAACGGTGCAGTCACGCTTGGTACGCTCGACGGCGCAAACGTTGAGATTTACGAGCGCGTCGGCCCGGACAATATGTTCCTCTTTGGCATGAACGCCGACGAGGTGCAGGCGCTGTGGCAGCGCGGCTACCATCCGCGCGAATACCTGACGCCGGAGCTTGACCGCGTCTTGCAGATGCTCACCTCCGGTGTGCTGGGGCAGCGTTTTGACGATGTTGCCGCATCGCTGCTCACGCCGCGCTTCGGCGCAGCCGACAGCTACATGACCCTCGCCGATTTCGCCAGCTATTCGCGTACCAGCGCCCATGCCGCGCAGGTCTATCAGGATCGCGACCGCTTTGCGCAGATGTCCCTGACGAACATTGCCAAGGCCGGTGTGTTCTCGTCCGACCGCGCCGTCGCGCAGTACGCCGAGCAGATCTGGCATCTTTAAGCCCATCCTTTCGCGGGGCTGCCGCAACACGCGGCAGCCCCGTAATCAAGCCTTTGGTGGTTTTTTCATGAGAATACTATTTGACAGCAAGCTATCCCAATTCAAAACGCCTTTCGGCACCCTTCGCCCCGACGAAGACTGCCGCCTGCATATCCACATTCCCGTCTCGTGCCAGACCGTCGCCGTCGAGCTGGTCGTGCAGCATGAAAACGGCGCACCGGCCTGCCGTGCCACGTTTTGCAAAGAAACCGGCAGCGAACTTTACGACACCTGGGCGGGAATCCTTTCAATCCACGAGCCGGGGCTGTACTTCTATTATTTCTACATCACGACGCAAAATGAAGCCTTCCGCCTGTTCCGGCAGGGGCAGAGCGATACCAACATGGAAGCAGGGGAGCTGTGGCAGCTGAGTGTCATTGCCGACAAAGACCCTGTCCCGCCGGATGCCTACGGCGCGGTCATGTATCAGATTTTCCCCGACCGCTTTTTCCGCAGCGGCAGCTGTGACTGTAGCGGCAAACTCCAGCCCTATTGGCTGCACGAAGATCAGAACGACTGCCCGGTCTATCTGCCCAATGAACACGGTGAGATTCTGAACAACGACTTTTTCGGCGGCAACCTCAACGGCATTCGTGAAAAGCTGCCGTACCTGCATGAGCTGGGCGTGGAAATTCTGTATCTCAACCCCATTTTCTTCGCCTGGTCGACGCACCGCTACGACACCTGCGACTATAAGCGCATCGACCCCATGCTCGGCACGGAAGACGATTTCCGCGCACTGTGTGACGCAGCACACGCCTATGGCATGAAGGTCATCTTAGATGGCGTATTCAGCCACGTCGGCAGCCGCAGCCCATATTTCCAACAGGCCATTTGCGACCCCAATTCGCCCTATCGCGGCTGGTTCCGCTTCCACCACTATCCCGACACCTACGAAAGCTGGTGGGGCATCACGACCCTGCCGTGCATCGACAAAGAGAACCCAGACTATATCGATTACATCATCGACGGGGAAGACAGCGTTGTCGTGCGCTGGCTCAAACTCGGCGCAGATGGCTGGCGGCTGGATGTCGTTGACGAACTGCCCGATGCTTTTGTCGCGCGCCTGCGTCGACGCATCCGCGCAGTCAAGCCGGATGCACTGCTCATCGGCGAGGTCTGGGAGGATGCCTCGAATAAAATCGCCTATGACCAGCGCCGCCGGTATTTTACCGACCGGCAGCTCGACTCCGTCATGAACTATCCCTGGCAAAAAGCGATCTTGCGCTATGCGCGCGGCGAGGATGACGGCGCAGCGCTCGGCCAGAGTATCCGCACACTGGCTGAGAATTACCCGCCGGACGTGCTGCAAACCGTGATGAATATCCTCTCCACGCACGACACGCCCCGCGCCATCAACGCACTTTTAGACCCGCGCGACGGTGAGCGCGCCGAGCTTGCCCAGCGCACGTTTACCGACGAGCAGCTGCGCTTGGGCAAACAGCGTCTGAAGCTGGCGGCCTTTTTACAGTTCATGCTCCCCGGTATGCCTTGCATCTATTATGGTGACGAGGCCGGTATGATCGGTTACCGCGACCCATTCAACCGGCGTTTTTATCCGTGGGGCAGGGAAGACGAGCAGCTCATCTCGTTCTACCGCGCGCTGTGCAGCCTGAAAAAATCGCAGCCTGCGCTGCGGCGCGGCACGGTACTTGTTGTCGAGGCCGGAGGCGGGCGGCTGATGCTGCTGCGGCAGTACGAAGGGCAGAGCATTGCCATCTGCTGCAACCAGTCTGCGCAGAACTGGACGCTGCCGCGAAGCGGCAAGCTGTTGCTGGGCGGGCAAATTGCCGAGCTTTCCGAGCAGACTTTGACCTTGTCACAGGGCGGTTTCTGCGCCATGTTGCGCGCATAAATTTGGAAAACACTTCAAAAATCGGCTGTACAGAGGATCTGTACAGCCGATGATTTTATAGAAAAGGGGAGAGGGTTACTTTTCCAATTTGAGCTTGGACAGGGGATTGGCCTCTGCGGCAATTTTCTTGTCCGTGTTTTCAATATGGGTGTAGATTTGGGTCGTATTCAGGTTTTCGTGGCCTAAAACTTCCTGTAATGTTTTTAAATCGACCCCATGCGCCAGCATCAGCGTAGCGGCCGTATGGCGCAGTTTGTGCGCGGAAAACTGCGACGCGTCCAGCCCGGACTCCAGCAAATGCTTTTTGACCAGCCGATGCACAGCCGAAACGCTGATCCGGTTTTTATCCCGCGAACCGAACAGCGCCTTATTGTCCGATAACACAATTTTGTTGCGTTCGTCCAGATATCGGTCGAGCGCCTTGCGGCAAGACGAGCCCATATAGACAATGCGCTCTTTGTTGCCCTTGCCAACGACGCGGATGCGGTCATCATAGACATCCGACAGATTCAGCCCGACCAGCTCCGAGCGGCGAATGCCGCAGTTCAAAAACAGCATCAAAATGGCAAAATCCCGGGTTTTATTCGGCCCGTCGACCGCTTGCAGCAGTGCCGTCGATTCTTCCAGCGTCAGATATTTCGGCAAACTTTTGCGCACCTTGGGAAATTCCATATCCTTGACCGGATTGTGGGTGATCTGCTTGGTGCTGACCGTCAGATATTTGTACAGCGCCTTGATGGCCGACAGCTTGCGCGCACGGGACGCAGCGGCAATGCCGGTATCATTCGGTCCTTCGCGGTTGGCGCGGTCGTTGGTCAGATAGGACAGAAAATCAAAGATATCAGACGTTGTCACGGTGTCCAAAACCGCTGCATCGATCCATTTGATATCGATCTCGTCAAGCGGTGTCGTGTACGGCAGCTCTTTGCGCATCAGCGCCAAAAACCGCATGAACATCCGCAGATCGAGATAATATTCTGAAACAGTCTTTTTCGATTGACCCTTGATGGATTCATGATAGGACAGAAAGTCCCGCAGAATTTGCGGACAGTCGGTATATCGCTGCATAACACGATTCCTTTCAATTCATAGATTTCAGCCGAACCAGTATCCAAGCGAGCGCATCAGCAAACCGCACAAGGCATGGACAAACGGCATTTCTAATGGATAGCACTATGATTGTCTGCTTTGCGACCGGCTTCATTTTTTATAGATAGCCCTGCGACACTTTTGTGGGCGTGGCGCTCATGCTTTTGCCCGGCTGGCACAGAAAGACTGCGTCTGCCATTTCTAATGCAAAGCACTTGCGATTGCCTGTATTGCGATTCACTCCATTACGATTGGCTTTATTGCCAATGGAAGCCCTGTGATTGTCTGTATTTCTAATGAAAGCTATGTGGAGTACTCTGCGACTGGCTCTATTCTATCACATCCCCACCTCGAACGCAACAAAATCTTTATTTTGTTGCGTTGGGTATCATTCCGGCCTGATTGGCTGCTCAAAAGGTGCGTTATATCAGCCACCCCCCTCTTCGCGCGATAATAGCAGCATAATTGCGCGAAAAACGGCAGTGTGCGCGATTGATTAGCCAAGGGCGAAGATCACACGATACAAAAACCGTTTCCAAATGCTCGTTTCCGCCAACAATTGCCCCGTTTGCGCCTCGCAAAACGCCAAAAGCGGCGCTATTTCCTGCGCTGTCAGCTTATGTTGGCTGAAGCGCGCCTTCTGCGCCAGCTCGAGCAGTGATTGCGGGATGGGACGGCGTGAAAAATGCGAAAAAAACTGTGCGTGATGAAAACAAATAATCGTGCGGCGTGTGAGGTTTTTGTTGTGAAAAGCGGCCTTTCGCAGGGAAAAAACGAGGATACGCCAAGAAAAAAGTGCGAAAATTACGATCAATGCAGGCCAAATCCAGGAGAAAACAGCGTGAAAAACGTGCAAAACTGTGTGTTTTTGCTCCATTTTCGCTTCATTTTCATCCATTTTTTGCGTGATTTTTTCATCGGACTTTGCTTCCGGTTCGATTTGGCCGGAAGTCTCCGTCGCATTTTGTGCAGATTGTTCGGGCTGCGGCTGCGGTTGCGCCTCGGCTGCGGGAGTCGTCTCCAGACGATACCAGCCTACCCCGTCGAGATAGACCTCGACCCAGGCGTGGGCATCGTCCGAAGTGACGGCAGTCCATTCCCCTGCCCGCGGCGTGACGCAGTAACCGGTGACATAGCGCGCGGGGATATCCAGACAGCGCAGCAGCAGCGTCGTTGCCGTGGCAAAGTGGACACAGTAGCCCGTTTCGCTTTCGAGCAAAAACCAGGCGGCAAAATCTTCGCCGGCCGGCATGGTGGGTGTGTTCCGGTCGTAGCGCGCACTTTGCATCACGTACTGCGCGACCTGCATCGACCGCTCGATGCGCACCACCGAAGAATCGGAAAGCGCCAGCGGCGTATCAAACTGCGGTAAAAACTGTGACAGTGCCTGCCGCGTTGTCTGCGGCACTTGCGTATAGACGGTGTGGACGAAGGCTTCGTACTGCGCATCGGGGCGCGTATCACGCTGCGGCTGATAGCCGATGGTATATTCGGTCAGCTGCGACGGATTGTCGATATAGACATCGTAATGGGTCTGCGCCGACTGCGGAAGCCGGGACGGATAATACGGCGTGTAGAGGATGCCGGATTTCAGATCCGTTCGGATCTGCATCACACCGGCAGACGCTGAGGAAGCGCTTTGCGGCAGGTCTGCGGCCAAAAGCGCGGTCTGGCACTGCCCTGCTGCGTCATACGCGGACGCCTCCAGCGCTTGCCAGCGGTCATCCTCATAGACGGCCATCGACACACCGCGCAGGTAAAGCCGCTCGTCTTCATCGGTCAGAATGTGCATGACCGTGCGGCCAAGCCGGCGCTGCGGCGAAAGGCGAGAAAGATCGACACCGCTTACGCTGGAGTCCCAGAGGTAGCTGCCGAGGGTGCCGGGCGCGAATGCAGACGGCACTTGCAGCTGCCCGCCGGAGACATCGAACCGAAAGTGCGTGAGCTTGTCTGTGGCCTGCGTGACGGCGCTTTGCAGTGCGTTTGACCACGCGGCGCGCTCATACCCGTCTGCCGGAAACAAAACAGCCAGCAGCGTCATGAGCGCCGCGAGGGGCGCGGCCAGATAGAAAAGAAGGTGATGTGCAGCGCCTGCCTGTCGCGCGCGCAGCTGCTGCGTCAGCAAGATCAGCGCCAGCACGCCCACGACAAGTACACACGCCCACGGCGCAGGCGGCGTTTGCAGAATGATAAAGCACAGAGCAAAGACCGGCACAGCCGTAAGCAGCAGCGCAAGCGCGCTTTTTGCCCGCTGCACCGTCCAGCTGCAAAGCAGCGCATACAGACCGGCAATGAGCAACAGCGCTTTGGTGGCCGAGCGCTCCCCTGCTTCCACGTCCGGAAGCGGCAAAGCGGGTATAGCCAGAAGGAACTGTTCACAGATGGGGGCATAGAGCGCAGCAAAGCTTTGCAGCACGATCTGGCGGAAATAAATCCCGGCAGCAAGCAACAAAACCAGCACAGCCGCAAGCACCAGTCCGGCGCGGCGCAGCATAAAAAGCGCCGACGCGCACAAGGCAGCTAAGATGCAGCCAGGCAAAAAAACGGACACATCGACCGGCACGGAAAACGACGTGATCACGCAGAAGCAAAGCCCGACACAAAGCGCGGCAGAACAGAGAAGCGAGGCGAAGAAGGCGCGCAGACGTTGGCTCATACCGGCTCCTCCTGCCCGTCCGGGCACACGTGGAAGCGCCAATCCGCGCCCGCGTAAGGGCGCGAGGCGATAGAGGGCGTGTTACCGGTCAGGTGCGTCTGCAAAAGTGCTTGCAGAAGCGCCTGCCGGTCTTCCTGCGTTTCGATTTGGTGTGAGCGCAGTGTGAACGTATCCGGGTCGACCCAATCGATCTGGTGGCGCACCTGCTGCCCGGTTAGCCATGCACTGAGCCACAAAAGCTGCCGAAGCGTACTGTCGAGCTGCGCGCGCGTACCGGAAAAATCAAAGCTCAGGACGATCTGCCCGGGCTGCGGCTGCTGCGCTTCACGCACATAGAGCGTATCGGTCTTGGCCGAGAGCTTCCAGTGGATGTCACGCGGCGCATCGCCGGGGCGATACTCCCGCAGCTCATGCACCTCGGAAAAGCCGCCGCCGGGCTTGGGGCGATAGGCGCGGTATTGAAAGCGGCTGAGATTGGGCAGCACCTGCGGCGGCTGTGGCTGCGGATGAACGAACAGGCAGCGCGCCTGCGGAAGCGGCAGACGAAACGAGAACAGGCCGAGCGCGTCGTACCCCCGCGCCTGTGTCAGGCAAAAGCGCTGCATCCCCGCGTGGGTCGTATCGACCGGAAGCTCCGCGCCCTGTGTGCCGCCAAGCAGGAGTTTATGCGTGGTCTGACAGCCGCTGAGTGCGTCTGTAACGGTCAAACGCAGACGGCAGAGGGAAACGGGCAGCCGGGAACGGTGCGCCGCCGTCAGGCGGCAGGATACCTTCTGCCCGCATACGCACCGCTGCGGCAGCGATAAAGCATATGCGGCGCGGCAAAGGGACGGCAAGCTCAAAAGCAGAGAAAAGAGCGGCAGCGCAAGCGAAAAAATGAGCAGATACCAGGAAAACCAGCCGGTATAAAAGCTGTGGAACAAGATAGCGGCGAGTAAAAACGCGCCATAGAGCAGTCGGTTCTTAGCCATCGCGTTAAAGCCTCGGTGCGGGTACCTGACGCAAAATTTCGCGCAGGAGCTGTTCGGCGCTGACCTGCTTCGCGTCAGCCTGCGGCGCAAGCAGCAGCCGGTGCGTGATGGTCTGTGGGAAAGCGGCCTGAATGTCGCGCGGGACAACATAATCGCGCCGCTGAAGATAGGCAACGGCCTTTGCAACGGCTGTCAGAGAAAGCGTTGCGCGCGGACTTGCGCCGCGCAGGATGAGCGGATGCGTTCGGGTGGCAAAAATAAGGGCGATGATGTAGTCGATCAGCTCGGGCTTGATGTAGACAGCGGCGGCCTCGTCCTGCAAACGAACCAATTCGTCGGCGCTCAGAAGCTGCAAAACCGTGTGCAGCGGGTTGCCGCTCTGCCGCGTCATGACCATGGAGCGCTCGTCTTCCGGTGCGGGATAGCCAATGGACAGGCGCAGCGTGAAGCGATCCATCTGGGAATCGGGCAGCAGCTGTGTTCCGGCAGCTCCCGTGGGGTTCTGGGTGGCAAAGACGATAAACGGCTGCGGCAGCGGATGGCTGATGCCGTCGACGGTGACCTGTCCTTCTTCCATGGCCTCAAGCAGCGCGGATTGGGTGCGGCTGGTGGCGCGGTTGAGTTCGTCGGCCAAAAAGAGATTACACAGCACCGCGCCGGGCTGATAGCGCAGCTGGCCGGTCTGCTTCTCATAGACCGAATAGCCTGTGATATCAGACGGCAGCACGTCGGGCGTAAACTGGACACGGCCATATTGCAGACCCAGCGCGCGGGAAAAAGCCAGCGCCATGGTCGTTTTGCCGACACCAGGGATGTCTTCGAGCAGGACGTGCCCTCTTGCCAGAATGGCGGTCAGGACCCACAGAAGAACGGGGTCTTTACCGTTGATCGCTTTTTTGACTTCGTCCAGGATGCAATTGACCGTTCGCATGGTGCGGTATCCCCCTTCTGCGGCTCGTATGTGCTATGATAGAAAATTATAGCACACAGGCTGTGCAAATAAAACGAAAATCTTCTTAATTTTTTGTCAGCAATGTGCGGTTTACTTTTTGGCGCTTTTGCGGTATGCTAAAGTTGTAGGAATTTTGGAGTTTTCTTCTGAAAGGAAGGTCAGATCATGGAGCATACCATCAAGCGCATTGGTGTTCTTACTTCGGGCGGTGACGCGCCCGGCATGAATGCGGCCATCCGCTCTGTCGTGCGCGCGTGTACCTATATGGGCATCGAGTGTATCGGCATTCGACGCGGCTATAACGGCCTCATCAGCGGCGATTTTGTCGTACTGAAAAGCGCAAGCGTTGCGCATATCATCAACCGCGGCGGTACGATGCTGTATACGGCGCGCAGCGACGAGTTCCGCACACTCGAAGGACAGAAAAAAGCAGCTGCGACGTGCAAGCTGCTGGGTTTGGACGGGATCGTCGCCATCGGCGGCGACGGAACGTTCCGGGGTCTGCTGGAGCTGTCGAAGCAGGGTATCTCCGTGACGGGCATCCCGGCTACGATCGACAATGATATCGTCTGCACCGATTACACCATCGGTTACGACACGGCGGCCAACACGGCGGTCGAGTCCATCGACCGGCTGCGCGATACGATGCAGTCGCACGAGCGCTGTTCCGTGGTCGAGGTCATGGGACGCAACGCGGGTCATCTGGCGCTGTATGTGGGTCTGGCCACGGGCGCAACGGCGGTATTGGTGCCGGAAAAGCCACTGGAGCTGGAAAAAGACGTGATCGACCGCATCCGGCAGGCGCGCCTTGCGGGCAATACGCACTTCATGATTATCGTTGCAGAAGGCGCAGGAAGCGCGCTGGAGATCGGAAAGGGTATCCACGAAGCACTCGGCTTAGACCCGCGCGTGACGATCCTGGGACACATCCAGCGCGGCGGTACGCCGTCGGCGCGTGACCGGGTCATGGCCAGCCGCATGGGCTATCATGCGGTCAAGGTGCTGTCCGAAGGAAAGACAAACCGCGTCATCTGCGCGCAGGCCGGGCGCATGGTCGACATTGATATTTCGGAAGGGCTGTCGATGAAGAAAGGACTCAACGAGCAGCAGTATGAAGTACTCGAGGCCATGACCGGCATCGACAATTGAAAAACGGCATAAAAAGTTTGGGGCTGCCTTATGGCAGCCCCAAATTCATTCCCGGATATCTGATGATCCCCTTTTATGCAAGCAAACGCGCAAACAGACAACCGGGCAAAAAGCAAACTCAGGCTTTGGGATGGTATTTGTTGTA
Organism: uncultured Oscillospiraceae bacterium; assembly: GCA_964434135.1. GTDB lineage: Bacteria > Bacillota > Clostridia > Oscillospirales > Oscillospiraceae > CAG-170. The sequence goes on along the minus strand of CAYSTN010000005.1, from coordinate 22,031 downwards.
GACCGCTTTGAGGTTTTGCTTGACCAGCTGGGTATAGACCTGCGTGGATGAAATATCGCTGTGCCCAAGCATCTGCTGGATGGAGCGAAGATCCGCACCGTTTTCAAGTAGGTGTGCGGCAAAACTGTGGCGCAGGGTGTGCGGGGTGATGTCTTTGTCGATGTTCGCCTTTTCCTGATAGAACTTGATGATCTTCCAAAAACCCTGACGGCTCATGCGCTCACCGGAGACGTTGACAAAAAGAGAATGCTCGGTCGGTACGGCGATCATCTTGGGGCGCACATCGTCGATGTATTCGTGCAGCGCTTGCAGTGCCTCGGGGTACAGCGGGATGATGCGGGTGCGCTCGCCGCTTTCGCAGCGGATGAAACTGCCGGGCAGACTGACATCATCGATGTTGAGGCCGATCAGCTCACTGACGCGGATGCCGGTGGCGTAAAGCACCTCGAGCATGGCTTTGTCGCGGCAGCCTTTCATCTCGGAGACTTTGGGCTGCTGGAGCAGAAGCTCGACCTCTTTGCCGGTGAGGATCTGCGGGAGCTTTTTTTCGGCTTTGTCGACTTTGATGTTGTGGATGGGGTTCTCGTCGATTTCATGGTTTTGCAGGGCGAAGATGTACAGGCTTTTGATCGAGGCCAGCGCACGTGAAATGGTCGCGGCAGATTTGCCATTGGCCTTCATGCTGTTCATGTAGGCGCTGATGACATCCTGATCGGCGTGAAGTACGTCAATGCCCTCGGCATCGAGATAGGACGCGTACTGACGCAGATCCCGCATATATGACGCGACGGTGTTGTCAGACGCGTGTTTGATATGAATGAGATAATCCTCATATCGCACAATAATGTTACTCATGCCGATATCCTTCCGTGTTTATCGATAAGAAATTTGCGGTCGCACGAAAATAAGAATCCAGGAAAACGAACCGATATGGGAAAATTCAGGATTCTTAAGAAAATTATGCGCGCAAAATTATTTCTACCGTACTTCGCAGAGGAAGTGTTGTTACTATACCGCAAACATCGGAAAATTTCAAGGAAAAAGAAGATATTTCGAAATTTTTGTAAATTATGACTAGATATTATGTCAATAGCGTTATGTTAACTTGGCAACCGAAGGCAGGAAAGAAAACCTGACTTTTTGCAAAAAACACAACATATGGTGGGGCGGTTTCGGCGGCAAGCCGAAATCTTGAATGCGGGTGGGTGGTGTGATACGAGGTGCAAAAAGTAAATATTATTTACTTTTTGACGAATCGAAATTGCGTTCAATGTCGGCGTCGGCGTGGGCGCTTCTTTTTTTGGCTGCCCAGAAGGCCGGACACGAGCGCCGCTGCGCAGATACATAGCAGCTGCGGCCAGATGCTGACCGGTTCACTGCCCCAAAAAAGCAGGCGTGCCAATGCGAAAGCTGCGCCCATCGCACCTGCGACTGCAAGCGACGCGATGAGCTTTCGCTTTTTTGCGTGGCGCGCTGCAAGCAAACCGCCCAGAAATACACCGGCTAAACAGGCGCACCATGCAAGCAGGCCAGTCGTATTTTGATCGAATACACCGCCGAGTACCATCGCGGCCAATAATGCAGACAAGCCGATTACGCAGATGCTACCAAACAGCGCGGCGAGCAGCACCGTGCGCACGTCATTTTCATTCCAGAGTTTTCCGTTCACCGTTCTTCCCCTCCTCTGCCCTATTCGTATGCCGCCGGGCTGGACAAAAGAACCTGTCCGGATGCCGAAAATAAAACACCCGGCGGGGCAATGCCCCGCCGGGAGAATGAATGCTGTATGAAAGAGCCGGTGCTTACTTCTTGGACTTCTTTTCCTTCTGTGCCTTGCGCGCGGCCAGAGCGGCCTGCTTCTGCTTGGCAGCTTCCTTTTCCGCGGTGTTGTTCGTGGAAACGGCGAACTTGGCAAACTCGATACGGACACGATCCGAAGAAGTCTCGATTACGAGGGACTCGTCCTTGATGGAAACGACATCGCCGATCACGCCGCCGATGGTCGTGATGTTGTCGCCGACTTTCAGCGAATCACGCATCTGCTGCGCTTCTTTTTTGCGCTTGTTTTCCGGACGGATCATGAAGAAGTAGAAAACGCCGATGAGAACAACGAACATGAGGATCATGCTGCCGCTGCTGGCGGTTCCGCTGGATGCTGCGTCTAAGAAAAGGTACATGGTTTTTCCTCCATATTTGAATTATGCTTATTATATCGCGCCTGTACAGACTTTTCAAGTCAGTCGGGCAGGATTTCTTAATTATTTCATAAATTTTACGCTTTTTCCGACAGCTTCTGCGAATACTCCGCGCGGAATGCGTCGAAGGTGTCTGTATCCAGGCTTTCGCGGATGCGGCGGGTCAGCGTATTGTAGAAATACAGATTGTGCATGACGGACAGGCGCATGGCCAGCATCTCCTCTGCCTTGAACAGGTGGTGCAGATAGGCGCGAGAATAACGGCGGCAGACCGGGCAGTCACATTGTGTATCAATCGGCGCGTCGTCTCGCTCATATTTGGCGTTTTTCAGGTTGCGCGTTCCCTGCCAGGTAAAGAGTTTGGCGTGGCGCGCGTTACGCGCGGGCATGACGCAGTCGAAGAAATCCACGCCGCGCGCGACCGCTTCGATGATATTCGACGGCGTACCGACTCCCATGAGGTAGCGGGGCTTGTCCTTGGGCATATACGGCTCGACCGCCTCGATGATCTCGTACATGACCGATGTCGGCTCACCCACAGCCAGGCCGCCGATGGCATAACCGGGCAGGTCGAGCCGGGCGATCTGCTGCATATGCCAGATACGCAGGTCTTTGAACGTTGCGCCCTGATTGATGCCCCAGAGCTGCTGGCCGGGGTTGACGGCATCCGGTTCGGCGTTATACTGCGCAAGCGCAGCTTTGCAGCGCGCCAGCCAGCGCGCCGTGCGCTCACATGAGGCTTTGGCATATTCATAGGTCGCAGGATTCTCCACGCACTCGTCAAACGCCATGGCGATATCCGAGCCGAGGTTGGACTGAATGCGCATACTTTCTTCCGGCCCCATGAAGATCTTATGGCCGTCAAGGTGCGAGGCAAATGTCACGCCCTCTTCGCGAATTTTGCGAAGACCGGCCAGAGAAAAGACCTGAAAGCCACCGGAATCGGTCAGAATGGGGCCATCCCACGTCATAAATTTGTGCAGGCCGCCCATATCGCGCACAACGGTATCGCCCGGGCGCAGGTGCAGGTGGTAAGTATTGGACAGCTCGACCTGTGTGCCGATGGATTCCAGGTCAGCAGCAGAAAGCGCGCCTTTGATGGCGGCCTGCGTACCGACGTTCATGAACACCGGGGTCTGCACCGTGCCGTGCGGACAGGAAAATACGCCGCGCCGCGCCGCGCCCTGCGTTTTGAGAACTTGAAACATAGCTACCTCGCAATTGGCTTTTGTGTAAAATTCGATCAACTTTCTACATTATACAAAAACAATGCGCGGCAGTCAAGGCCGCCGCGCTTCGTTTCTATCGATCAATTTCCAGTGCTGACAGGAACGCTCAGCATATAGCAGCTATCAGGGCAAAGGTCTGCTTTTGTTTTCTCAAACTTTAATGCTTGCTACATTTGGGTCAATGTCCCACAAAATATAGTGTTAGCTATTTTCGTTTGGCTTGTTGGTCAGTTTTTTGCGCTGCCGCTTCGATGTTTCGCTTTCTTCACACACAAATACAGTCGCAGATAATTGCCGGAATTGTTGCGAATAATCGATAAAAGCAGTACAATGGTTCATGAATCACGACATAAAAGCAAAGGAGATGACCCTATGGAACGCGAACTCGATTTTACTGCCTTCAAAAAGAACCTGCGTGATTTGATTGAAAGCAGAGGCATCTACGTCAAGGATGTCGCCGCCGGAATAAATGTCTTGCTCCCTACAATGTCAAGATATCTGCATGGTCAGCGCGAACCCGAACTCAAGTATGTTGTGCGGCTGGCTCGTTTTTTCAATGTTTCCGTTGATTGGCTTCTGGGTATCGGCGGCGAACGCTATGACGCGCTGCCCGACGAAGCCCGTGAAATGGTGAGCTTGTATTACCTTACCTCGCCCGATGACCGGAAGATCATTGAGACAGTACTCAACAAATATCGAAGGAACAGTTGACTATGATTTTCGTGGCTTTTTCTGCAAAGCACGCCGGTTGATCTGTTTCGCCGGAAACAGTTGATTATACTGGGTTTTCTTGGCTTTTGCCGTCTTCGGGCATCGCGTCTGCTATAAACATCGCATCACCGAAGGAGAAGAAGCGGTAGCGTTCCTGCACGGCAAGGTTGTAGGCGCGCAGGACGTTTTCCCGACCGGCAAAGGCCGAGACGAGCATGACAAGCGTACTCTCCGGCAGGTGAAAATTGGTGATGAGCGCGTCCATCGCCTTGAACCGGTAGCCGGGATAGATGAAGATATCCGTCCACGCAGAACTTTCGTGGAACAGACCGTTTTCATCCGTGAGAGACTCCAATGTGCGGCACGAGGTCGTGCCAACACAGACGATACGTCCGCCTTCGCGGCGCGTGGCGTTGATGCAGTCGGCCGTAGCCTGTGAGATCATGCAGAACTCCGAATGCATATGATGTTCGGTGATCTGTTCGGCCTTGACCGGACGGAACGTACCCAGGCCGACATGGAGCGTGATATACGCAAGTTTGACCCCTTTGGCCGCGAGCTGCTCAAGAAGCTCCGGCGTAAAGTGCAGCCCCGCCGTAGGCGCAGCGGCAGAGCCGTTGATCTTGGAGTAGACCGTTTGATAGCGCTCACCGTCGGCGAGTTCCTGCTTGATATACGGCGGCAGGGGCATCTTGCCAAGGCGCTCGAGAACCTCAAGAAAAATCCCCTCATAATAGAATTTGACCAGCTTGTTGCCGTCGTCCTTCTCCCCTACCACCTGCGCACGCAGCGCACCGTCACCGAAAGAAAGCTGCGTTCCGGTGTGCGTCTTGCGCCCGGGTTTGGTCAAGCATTCCCACACGCCGTCACCCAGGTCTTTGAGCAGCAGCACTTCAACTGCGCCGCCGGTCGGCTCGCGATGGCCAAGCAGGCGCGCGGGCAGAACGCGGGAGTTATTCATCACCAGACAGTCACCGGGATGCAGCAGTTCGACCAGATCGTAAAAATGCCGGTGTGTCACTGCGCCGGTGGTGCGGTCCAAGGTCATCAGGCGCGATGCATCGCGCTGCGCAAGCGGAGTCTGCGCGATCAGCTCCTCGGGCAGGTCATAATAAAAATCGTGAGTTTTCAACAAATGCAGCCCTTTCTTCGTGGTCTTTTTTTCCGCGATGCACGTTGACACGTCCAAACGAATATGATATGATGAGGCCGTTAAGTTTTCGCGGACACTTGTTTTTGCTGCAAGAACAGTTTCGCGGAAAATGCGGAAAACAGTCTGTAGACGAATGTATTATAGTACATTCAAAAGGCAGTTGCAACCGGTTCTTTCCGGTGAGTTTTTAGATAGGAGCAATATCATGGAGAAATACAGAGTCGGTATCATCGGCGCGACCGGTATGGTCGGGCAGCGGTTTGTGCTGCTGACGGCGAATCACCCGTGGTTTACACCGGTCGTTCTCGCAGCCAGTGCGCACAGCGCAGGAAAGACCTACGCGCAGGCCATCGGCGAAAAATGGCACATGGATACGCCGATGCCGGAGAGCGTCAAGTCCATGGTCGTGATGGACGCAGAGGCGGATGCCGAAGAGATCGCAAAGCAGGTCGATTTTGTGTTCTGCGCGGTCAATATGAAAAAGGATGAGATCCAGGCGCTCGAAGAGCGCTACGCAAAGCTCGAATGCCCCGTTGTCTCCAACAACTCCGCGCACCGGCATACGCCCGATGTGCCGATGGTCGTGCCGGAGATCAATGCGGAGCATCTGCGCGTCATCGATGCACAGCGCAAGCGGCTGGGCACAAAGCGCGGGTTCATTGCCGTCAAGTCCAATTGCAGCCTGCAAAGCTATGTCCCGGCGCTGCATCCGCTGTTAAAATATGGCGTAGAGAAAGCGCTGGTGTGTACGTATCAGGCGATCTCCGGTGCAGGCAAGACGTTTGCAACGTGGCCGGAAATGATCGACAACGTCATCCCTTACATCGGCGGTGAGGAAGAAAAGTCCGAACAGGAGCCGATGAAGCTCTGGGGTCATGTAGAAGACGGGCGCATCGTCAACGCCACGCAGCCGAACATCACCGCGCAGTGTCTGCGTGTGCCGTGTTCGGATGGACATATGGCGGCCTGCTTTGTCTCGTTTGCCGGCGAAAAGCCTTCCATTGCGCAGATCAAGGCCGATTGGGCGGCTTTCTCCGGACGCGCGCAGGAGCTGAATTTGCCGTCCGCGCCGAAGCAGTTTTTACATTACTTTGAAGCGCCTGACCGGCCGCAGACGAAGCTGGATCGGATGCTGGAAAACGGCATGGCTGTGTCCATCGGACGGCTGCGTCCGGATACGCAGTATGACTACAAGTTCGTCTGCCTGTCTCATAATACCCTGCGCGGCGCTGCGGGTGGTGCAGTTTTGCTCGCCGAGCTGCTGTGCGCAGAAGGATATATCACAAAACAATAAGTCCGAGAGGAGCGATTGCTTGAAAAAGCCCGTTTTTGAAGGGGTCGCGACCGCACTGGTCACGCCGTTCAGGCACGGAACGATCGATCTTTCCGCGATGGAAGCGCTGCTGGATATGCAGCTGGCCGCCGGTATTGACGCGGTGGTTGTCTGTGGGACGACCGGAGAGGCTTCCACCATGACGGAAAACGAAAAGCTTGCACTCATCGCACATACGGTACAATACTGCGCCGGACGATGCAAAATCATCGCCGGAACAGGCACGAACGACACGGCTCAAACGCTACAGTTGAGCCGTGTCGCTGCGTCTATGGGCGCGGATGCGGTGCTGTTGGTGACGCCGTACTACAACAAATGTACACAGGAGGGTCTGCTTGCGCACTACCGCGCGGCAGCCGATGCCCTGCCCTGCCCGGTCATCGTGTACAACGTTCCCGGACGCACAGGCGTGGAGATCAGCGCGGAAACGTGCGCGCTACTTTCTGCGCATCCGAACATCGGCGGCATCAAGGAAGCCAGCGCAAATGTAGCCAAGGCTGCGCGGATTCTCAGCCAATGCGGCGAGGAGCTGCCGCTTTGGAGCGGCTGCGATGAACTGACCGTGCCGCTCATGAGTTTGGGTGCGAAGGGCGTGATCTCCGTTTTGTCAAATGTACGCCCGAAAAAAACGCTCGCAATGGTGCGTGCGTGTCAGCGCGGTGAGGTGTTACAGGCCGGACGGCAGCAGCTGGAATTGCTGCCACTCATCGACCAGCTGTTTTGCGAAGTCAACCCCATCCCGGTCAAAAAGGCGCTGGCGCTCACGGGGCTGGATGTCGGCGAGCCGCGGCTGCCATTGACACCGCTGGCTGATGAGAAAGCCGGCGCGCTGGCGGAGCTTCTGAATGCGTTACCGGACGCATAATGGCGCGGTTCACCATAATATTTCATTTGCAGGGCGAGAAATTAGTTATTCACATTGTCAACACGTTTATCAACACGCAAAAAATCTACTGTTTTCGACAAGTCCACGCATTATTCCCAGTCTCTGACAGGAACGAAAAATGAAGAACTTTTGCACCGCAATGCGCGTATATTGTTGACATAACACAATTTATGCAGGATTTTTTGCAGATTCGGATGCAAATGCAGCCTGTGGGGATTGCCCACAGGCTGCGGTTTTTGTCGGTTTATGCGTTTTCCAGGCTCATGGTCGCGTAGGCGTTAAGATCCTGCCCGGCGCGTTTTCCGGCCAGATATTCATAGTAGCCCTGTGCGCCGATCATCGCGCCGTTGTCTCCGCAGAGCTTGAGCGGCGGCATACAAAGCTTTACGCCGCGCTGGTTTGTCTGGCGGATAAAATCGGCACGAATGCGCGAGTTGGCGGCTACGCCGCCGGCAATCGCCAGTGTGCGGTAGCCCGTTTGCTCGAGCGCCTGCATCGTGCGCGGCACAAGCATATCACTCACGGCGCGGGAAAATGAGGCGCACAGAGAAGGGATATCGAGCGCTTCGCCGCGCTGCTCATGGGTATGGATGAGGTTGAGCGCGGCGGTCTTCAAGCCGGAGAAGGACATATCCAGCGGATTGCCGGATAGGCGTGTGTGCGGCATGGGGTACTTTTCTTCGTCACCGCCCTGTGCGGCCTGGTCGAGCGCTGCACCGCCGGGATAGGGCATCCCAATGACGCGGGCAATCTTGTCAAAGCACTCCCCTGCTGCATCGTCGCGCGTCGTGCCGAGGATGCGGAACGTTGTGTAGTCCTGTACATCGACGATGAGCGTGTGACCGCCGGAGACGACAAGGCACAAAAACGGAGGCGCAAGCGTCGGGTCAGCCAGATAGTTGGCAGCAATATGCCCGCGAATATGATGCACCGGCACAAGCGGTACGTCCAGACTGTAGGCTGCGGCTTTGGCAAAGTTGACCCCGACCAGCACCGCGCCGATCAGCCCCGGCGCATAGGTGACGGCGATGGCATCGATGTCCTGCCGCGTCAGCCCGGCGGTGCGCAGCGCTTCGTCCGAAAGGGCGTAGATGGCCTCAATGTGCTTGCGCGAGGCCAGCTCCGGCACAACGCCTCCGTAGAGCCGGTGGAGCGCGACCTGCGAAGAAATGCAGTCCGTCAATACTTTGCGGCCATCTTCGACGATGGCAACGGCAGTCTCATCGCAGGAAGATTCAACAGCCAGAATTTTCATAGCAGTTCCTTTCTGAGAATGCGGGCATCCTCTTTGGGGTGGAGATAGTAATTCTTGCGCAGTCCGATCTGCGTAAAGCCAAGCGCGGCATACAAAGAAAGTGCGGCGGCATTGCTGTCGCGAACTTCCAGCGTCAGCACGGTGGCCTGTTTCTCGGTTTGCAATGCCTGACACAAAGCCTGAACCAATGCGCGGCCTACGCCTGCACGGCGCGCAGCCGGTACGACGGCAAGGTTCATCATATCAGCCTCGCCCAAAACGCTCTGGCTGCCAACGTAGCCGATGACCTGTTCGCCGCGAACGGCGCACAGCCAAAGACTCAGCGGATTATCCAGCTCATTTCGGATGATCTGCTCCGGCCAGGGGTCGGAAAAGCACTGCTGCTCGATAGCAGCGATCTGCGGCACGTGGTCGTGCTGCATGGGAACGATCTGCTCTTTCATCATTTTGCCTCATACCAGCTTGCGCCGGACTTTGCCTCGGCCAGCAGCGGCACGCGCAGCTGCGCGACCTGCTGCATCTGGCGCGTGACGATCGTTTTGACCTGTTCGACTTCATCAACGGGACACTCGACGATCAGCTCGTCGTGTACCTGTAAGACCAGCCGCGCTTTCAGGCGGCTTTTTTTGAGCGCTGCATCCACATGGAGCATAGCAAGCTTGATGATATCGGCCGCCGTACCCTGAATGGGACTGTTGAGTGCGACACGTTCGCCAAAGGCGCGCACGGTGTAGGTGTTGCTTTTTAATTCCGGCAGATCTCGGCGGCGGCCAAAGAGCGTGGTGACGAAACCGTCGCGTTTGGCCTGCTCGACGATGTTGTGCATATAGGCGCGCACACCGGCGTAATGTTCCAGATACTGGTCGATATACTGCCGCGCCTGCTGGCGGGTGACGCCGATGTCCTCGGAAAGTGAAAACTCGGAAATGCCATAGACGATGCCGAAATTGACGGCCTTGGCGTGACGGCGCATAAGCGGCGTGACCTGCTCCGGGTCTGTGTCAAAGACCTGCGCCGCCGTTGCGGTGTGGATATCAAAACCGGAGCGGAACGCCTCCTGCATGGCGGTATCGTCGGCAATGTGCGCCAGCACACGCAGCTCGATCTGGCTGTAGTCCGCGTCGACAAAGACGCAGCCGTCTGCCGGAACGAACATTTTGCGGATCTCACTGCCAAGCTCGGTGCGAACCGGGATGTTTTGCAGATTCGGGTCGGTCGAAGACAGCCGGCCGGTGGCCGTGACGAGATTCTGGAAAGTGGTGTGAATGCGGCCATCGTCGGCAATCTGTTTTAATAGACCGTCGGCATAGGTGCTTTTGAGCTTACTCATGACGCGATAGTCCAGAATGGCTTCGATAATGGGATGCTTGCCTTTGAGCTTATCAAGGACATCCGCATTGGTGGAGTATCCGTTTTTGGTTTTTTTGCCGGTGGGAAGTTTCAGCTCATCAAACAGCACCTCACCCAGCTGCTTGGGAGAATTGATATTAAACGGATGCCCAGCCAGTTCATAAATGGTCTGCTGCGCGGCTTCCGTGCGGGTCTGAAGCATATTGCCAAAGCAGATGAGCGCCATCTGGTCGACCTGCACACCGACAGTCTCCATTTCGGCAAGCAGGAGGCAAAGCGGCAGCTCGATCTGATAATACAGCTGCTCCATTCCGGCTTCGCGCAGAAGCTTGGGCAGAAGTTCATACAACTGCGCCACGGCGGCGGCTTCGGTCAGCCGGTCGGCAGCGCGGGCAGCCGATTCTCCGAGCTGCTGCGCATCGGCGCGGGTCAGGTGGAAACCCAGACGGCGATTTACAACGCGGTCAAGGTCATATGCGCCCTGTGTGGGGTCAAGGTCATAGTCGGCCAACGCCGTATCAAAGACAAACCCGCCGGGCGTTATGCCGCGCGTGAGCAGTTCGCGCTGCAACGGTTTGCAGTCGTGCGTCACTTTCGAGACGGCATCGGAAAACAGCGTGTGAAGTACGGCATCGTCCAGCGCTTCTTCCGTGAAATAATATCCGTTCTGCCCGATCTGCGCGGCGATACCGCGCAGTCCCGGCTCGGCGATCAGGCAAACCACATCCTGCTGCGTCAGTGCAGCAAGGAGCTTCTGCGCGCACAGCGCGTCGGAAACCGTCTGCGTCATAAAAACAGCAGAAACAGGCGTCTGTTCGGGCGCAGGTGTATCCTGTGGCGCGTGCAGACCGTAGCGCACGATCAGGCGCGTGAACTCCAGACGCTCAAACAGCGCATAAAGTGCCGGTTCGTCATAGTCCTGTATGCGGCACACTTCGGGAGAAAAGTCGATGGGCGCGTTCGTGCGGATGGTGGCAAGATCGTAAGACAGGTAGGCGTTTTGCTTCCCGGCTTCGAGCTTCAGGCGGGTCTTTTCCTTGATGGAATCGAGATTTGCATAGACCCCGTCAAGCGTACCATGCTCCCAAAGCAGCTGCGAGGCCGTCTTTGGCCCAATACCGGCAACGCCGGGAATGTTGTCGGAGCTGTCACCCATGAGCGCTTTGTAGTCGATCAGACGAATCGGGTCAAAGCCGTATTCTTCGCGAAACCGGACGGGTGTATAATTGACGGAAAGAGTCTGTGACAGCTTCGTGGTGACAAGCTTGACCGTGACGGATTCGTCAACGAGCTGTAGACTGTCGCGGTCGCCGGTGACGATGATGCAATCCCATCCGGCTTGCGCGCAGTGCTTGCTGATGGTGCCAATGACATCGTCGGCTTCCCAGCCCTCACACGCAAAACACGCAATGCGCATGGCGCGCAGCACGTCTTTCATGACCGGCAGCTGCATAGCAAGCTCGTCCGGCATGGGATGGCGCGTGGCTTTGTAACCGTCGTAAGCCAGATGGCGGAACGTCGGCGCTTTGAGGTCAAAGGTCACGCAGAGCGCGTCCGGCTGCTCCTCGGCGCGAAGCTTTTCCAGAATGTTTAAAAAACCATAGATGGCATTGGTGTACAGGCCGTCGCGCGTGGTCAAAGCGCGCACACCGTAGTAGGCGCGGTTGATAACGCTGTTGCCGTCGAGAACCATCAGCTTCATGGCAGATCTCCTTTTGGATTATTCTCTCCCATCTTAGCACAACTTTCGGACAGTTGCAAGAAAAGCGTCCGATGAGTTGACGGTTCGCGAAAAAAATACTATACTAAAAGAAAAAAACGGGAGGCACTGTTATGCTTTATACTTCACAGGAACTGGAACAGCGCGCCATTCTGGACGCTGCCGCGCGAATCTGCGCCGCCGCGCGCACCGCGCCAAAGACCATGGGAATGGACGGACTGGTCACGTGTGTGTTGACAGGTGACGAAAAAAAGCAGTTGGCCGAAAAAATGCGTGAACTGGCCGACTCTCTGTCTCTGGCATTTTTCCGGCGCGATGCGGACAATCTCGACCGTGCGGATGCCGTTGTTCTGTTTGCCATGCACGAGCAGCGACGCGGCATCGGTGCGGCCTGCCGGTACTGCCACTTTGCAGACTGCGCCGTCTGCGCGCAGCAGGACGGCCTGTGTGCCTATGATGCCCTGGATTTGGGTATTGCCATCGGTTCGGCCTCGGCCAGCGCTTCGGATGCGCGTGTTGACAGCCGGGTCATGTTCTCCGTTGGCCGCGCAGCGATGGCGCTTGGTCTGCCGGACAAAGACGCGACGCTGGTTCTGGGTCTGCCACTCTCGGTCAGCGGGAAATCGCCGTTTTTTGACCGGAAGCCCAAATGAGACGAAAAACCGTGCTGCTGAGGCAGCGCGGTTTTTTTCCGTTCAATCAGATGCGCTTCCACGTTGTGCCGCCGGGGACATCGGTCACTTCGATGCCCTGCGCGCGCAGCTCGTCGCGGATGCGGTCGGCTTCGGCGAAGTTCTTCGCTTTTTTGGCATCGTAGCGTGCCTGAATGCGCGCGGTGATGGCCGGGTCATCCGCACCCTCGGCGCAGACAATGCTGTAGCCGCCCTCTGCAGGCTTCGTCTGCGCGGCTTTTTTGCGCAGCTGCGCAGCCTTTTCGCACAGGTCAAGACTCAAAACCTTGTCGAAATCGTCGAGCAGGAACAGCTTGGTTGCGTCGTTGGTCTTGTATTTCAGCACATCATAGACCGCAGTGATGGCAAGCGAGGTATTGAGGTCGTTGCCAAGTGCGGCGTTGAATTTTTCGCGCAGCGCAGCGATTGCAGTCGCATCCAGTTCTCCATCGTCGGGTTTGAGCGCGGCGATCTTGGCCAGCAGCTTTTGGTACGTCCCGGCTGCGTTGTCGAGATTCTCCCACGTGAAGACCAGATTGCGGCGGTAATGGCTTTGCAGGCAGAACAGGCGGTAGGCCAGCGGGTCATAGCCCTTCTGCTCGAGCAGTGAGACGGTCAAAAATTCGCCCTTGGATTTGGACATCTTGCCGCCCGTGGTATTCAGGTGCATCACGTGCATCCAATAGTTGCACCAGTGGTGACCCAGATAGCTCTCGGACTGGGCGATCTCGTTTGTATGGTGCGGGAACGCGTTGTCGATGCCGCCGCAGTGGATATCAAGGTCTTCGCCCAGATATTTGAGCGAAATGCCGGAGCATTCAATGTGCCAGCCGGGATAGCCCACGCCCCACGGCGAGTCCCATTTGAGTGCCTGGTCTTCAAATTTGGACTTGGTGAACCAGAGAACGAAGTCATTTTTGTTACGCTTGTTGGTGTCTTCTTCCACGCCCTCGCGCACACCGACAGCGAGGTCTTCTTCCTTGTGTTCGTTGAAAATGTAGTATTTATCGAGCTTTGCCGTGTCAAAATAGACGTTGCCGCCGGCCAGATACGCGTAGCCGGTATCGAGAAGCTTTGTGATGATCTGGATGTATTCATCGATGCAGCCGGTCGCAGGCTGGACAACGTCGGGGCGTTTGATGTTGAGCTTGCGGCAGTCGCTGAAGAAGGCGTCGGTGTAGAACTGCGCGATCTGCATGACGGTCTTATGCTCACGCCGCGCACCTTTGAGCATCTTATCCTCGCCCTCGTCGGCATCGGACGTGAGATGGCCAACATCGGTGATATTCATAACGCGCTTGACCGGGTAGCCCACATAGCGCAGATACTTTTCCAGCACGTCCTCCATGATATAGCTGCGCAGGTTGCCGATGTGCGCAAAGTGGTACACCGTCGGCCCGCAGGTGTACATTTTGACGAGATTGGGGTCATTGGGGATAAATTCTTCTTTTTTATGAGACGCAGAGTTATACAGATACATTTGTCTTCTCCTTTTGCTCTTCGTTAAACTGTTCTTCCAACAGCGCCATGCGGCGCTTGAGTTCTTCAATTTCAAGCATGACCGGGTCCGGCGTGTGGATATGGTCGAGCTTGTCGCCGCACAGGCGAACAATCCGTCCCGGAACGCCGACAACCGTCGCGCCCTCCGGCACTTCGCGCAGGACAACTGCATTGGCCGCAATGCGGGCATTGTCGCCCACGCGGAATGGTCCGAGTACCTTCGCGCCCGTGCCGACCATGACATTATTGCCAAGCGTCGGGTGGCGTTTGCCAATATCTTTGCCCGTACCGCCGAGCGTCACGCCCTGATACAGCAGGCAGTCGTCGCCGATCTCGGCTGTCTCGCCAATGACGATGCCCGTCCCGTGGTCGATGACCAGCCGGTGGCCGATCGTCGCGCCGGGGTGAATCTCGATCCCCGTCCACATTTTTGACCACTGCGAAATGGCGCGCGCGAGGAAAAACCACCGGCGCTGGTAAAACCAATGCGCAATGCGGTAGTCTATGGTCGCGTGCAGACCGTTGTACAGCAGTAAGACCTCGACCGCCGAACGCGCCGCCGGGTCATTTCGCTTATATGCGCGGATATCCTCCAAAAGATGCAAAATTCTTCCTCCGCCACGAAAAAGCCCGCCTCCGGTTTGATCCAAGAGGCGGGTCGTAACTCGCGGTTCCACTCTGATTTCTTACTTTAGACTTTTACGCAAGCCCAAACGGGGTCTCCCCTCGCTCACGAACGCACGTTCCCGCAGAAGCTTTTACCCCGTTTGCAGCCGATGGCGGAGATTCTCTGAAAAAGCGGATATGCGGTACTCTTTTCGATCAACGCGATATTCTGTTTTCCCCTGCATCATACCATCGGACGCAGGAAATGTCAAGCGTTCTTCTTGCCGTGACCAAGCTCAAGGCAGCCCCAGTTCTTGCAGAAATACTCCACGCCGGAGTAGACCGTGGTAAGGAGAATGACTACGTTGACCACGGTATCAAGAACCGGAATGTTGACAACGACCATCATGGCGATCAAGCCGACCATGGTCGAAGCGGTCTTGATTTTGCCGCTCCAGCCGGCTGCAATGACCGTGCCGTTGTTGGCTGCGACCATACGAAGGCCGCTGATGGCAAACTCACGCGCGATGACGATGAACACCAGCCACGACGGCATCCGCCCCCAGCCGACCAGAATCATCATACAGGCCGTGACCAGCAGCTTATCGGCCAGCGGGTCGAGGAATTTGCCAAAGTCGCTGACCTGATTGTAGTGTCTGGCAATATAGCCGTCGACAAAATCCGAAACGCTCGCCAGAACGAAGACCGCAACGGCCACCCAACGCAGCCAGTCACCGCACGTCTTCGATAACAGCAGCAGCACCATATAGACCGGGATCAAAAAAATTCGTACCAGTGTGATCTTACTCGCAGTCGTCATGATATTCTTCCTCCAGGATACCGACCAGCTCCCCGTCGTAAGCGTCCACAACGTGAACGTCGACAAAATCGCCGGTTTTGATGTGTTTTTCTGCCGTAAACCAAATCTTGCCGTCGATATCCGGCGAGTCGGCATACGTTCTGCCGTAATAGCTCTGTTCGTCGGGGTCGTAGCCCTCGCACAGCACCTGCATGACCTTGTCAAAGCAGGACTCGTTGTATTCGTCCATGATTCGCGATTGCAGCTGCGCGACCTGTTCGGCGCGGCGAACGGCGATCTGCGTATCGGGATATTCCATTTCCGCAGCGCGCGTTCCCTCTTCGGGCGAGAATGCAAACGCGCCGACGCGCTCGAGTTTGGCTTCTTTCAGGAAGCTGCACAGCTCCTCAAACTCTGCTTCGCCCTCGCCGGGAAGGCCGGTGATCAGACTGGTGCGCAGCACAAGACCGGGAATCTGTTCGCGCAGTGTTTGGAACAGCTGCCGCACATAGCTGCCGCTGCCACGGCGGTTCATGCGGCGCAGGATGGTGTCATTGATGTGCTGGATGGGAATGTCGAGGTATTTGACGATCTTTGGCTCGCTGGCAAGCACGTCGATCAGCTCCTGTGACATCTCATCCGGGTAGAGATAGTGGACGCGAATCCAGACCAGACCGTCGATTTGGCACAGCTGACGCAAAAGTGCAGCCAGTTTTCGCTCACCGTACAGATCGAGTCCGTAGCGGCTGGTGTCCTGCGCGACAACGATCAGCTCTTTTACACCGTCATTGGCAAGCGCCGTGGCCTCACGCACAAGCTCTTCCATCGGACGGCTGCGCAGCTTGCCGCGCAGTGACGGAATGACGCAGTAAGCGCAGTGGTTGTCGCAGCCCTCGGCGATCTTGAGGTAGGCGTAATACTCCGGTGTGGTCAAGATACGGCCGTCTTCGTCCTGCGGGGCGTTGATATCGTCAAAGCGGCGGTAGCGTTTTCCGCTGAGTACCTGCCCAACGGCATTGGCCACATCGTAATAAGAGCCTGTGCCAAGTACACCGTCGACTTCCGGCAGCTCAGTCAGAATCTGCTCCTGATAGCGCTGCGCGAGACAGCCGGTTACAAGAATCTTTCCGATGCGTCCCTCGGCTTTGAGCTGCGCCATGGCAAGAATGTTGTCGATGGCCTCAGTCTTTGCCGATTCGATAAATCCGCAGGTGTTGATGATGACCAGCTCTGCGCCGTCCGGATTCGGGACAATGGTATATCCCGCCTGACGCAAAAGCCACAGCATATGTTCCGCATTGACCTGATTCTTTGCGCAGCCAAGCGAGATCATACCGATCGTATGGGTCATGGTATGTCGTCCTCCATAAATGCTTCTTCCGGACACTGCGCCCGATAGCGGCGCAAGCCGGCCTGAATATCCTGCCAGCTGTGACCGCGCCGGATGAGCGCGTCAACAGCGCGTTTTACTTCCTTTTCATCGGGCGAGCTGCCCTGCCAGCGCCGCACAAGAAACCGGTCGATGGCCTCGTCCATCTGCGGCAGCTGCGACAGTGCATCCTGCCACAGCTCCTGCGGAATGCCCTTTTCGTACAGGATGGACTGAATGCGGCTTTTGCCGTAGCCTTTGTTGAGCGCACTGGCTACCAGCTGGCGCGCAGTCTCGCCGTCATCGAGCAGGTGCAGCTCTTTGAGCCAGGCTACCGCCTGCTGCGCGTCTTGCGTCTGTTCGCCCTTTTGCTCGAGCCGCTTTCGCAGCTGTTTTTCCGAAACGTTGCTCGCTGCCACCATGCGCACCGCGCGCGTTTTGGCAGAAGCCTGTCCGGCTGCGGCAAGCAGCGCGCGGTATTCCTCGTCATTGAGCGTCTGGCCGGAATACAGGCCAAACTCGGCCACGAGATACGGCTGCGTCTTTAAGACGCTCTGGTCATCAAAGACCAGCTTGACGCGTCTGGACTGCGGCAGCTCCTGTATGGCAACAAGGCGCATCAGTCGTCGTTAAAATCGTCCGCAGAAACGCTGACAGGCTTGGCCGCAGCCGTGGCGGGCGGCTTGGCATTTTTGCCTTGCAGCTTCCACATATTCTCGCGGATGTCCTGCTCAATGCGCTCGGCCACGTCGGGATGGTCGATGAGATACTGCTTGGCAGAATCGCGCCCCTGGCCGATTCGCTCATCGCCAATGGAGAACCAGCTGCCGCTTTTGTTGATGAGTTCAAGCTGAACAGCCAGATCGACCATTTCACCCCATTTGGAGATGCCTTCACCGTACATGATGTCAAAATACGCTTCTTTGAACGGAGGCGCGCACTTATTCTTGACGATCTTGGCGCGGGTGCGGTTGCCGATGACCTCAGAGCCGTTTTTGATGGCCTCGGTGCGGCGAATGTCAATGCGGATGGACGCATAGAATTTCAGCGCGTTGCCGCCTGTAGTCGTCTCGGGGTTGCCGTACATGACGCCGATCTTCATACGCAGCTGGTTGATGAAGATCACGACGCAGTTGGTCTTGGAGATATTACCGGCGAGTTTTCGCAGCGCCTGCGACATGAGTCTGGCCTGCAAGCCGACAAAGGTGTCGCCCATTTCGCCCTCGATCTCAGCGCGCGGTGTGAGCGCCGCGACAGAGTCGACGACCACAACGTCGACCGCACCGCTGCGCACGAGCGCGTCGGTGATCTCCAGTGCCTGTTCGCCGGTATCCGGCTGCGAAACGAGCATGGAGTCGATATCCACACCGATGCGCGCGGCATAATCCGGGTCAAGTGCGTGTTCCGCGTCGACGAAGGCAACTTCACCGCCGCGCTTTTGCGCCTGTGCGACAATATGCAGCGCAAGCGTCGTCTTACCGGACGATTCCGGCCCGTAGATCTCCACGATACGTCCCTTCGGAACGCCGCCGATGCCCAGCGCCGTGTCGAGCGCAAGCGAGCCGGTCGGAATGGCATCGATCTGCAGGTCGGGACGGTCGCCCAGACGCATAACTGCGCCCTTGCCGAAATTCTTTTCGATCTGGCGGATGGCGGTATCGAGCGCCTGCCGCTTGTCGTTGCCGGGAATCAGCTCAGAGGTTTTTTTCTTTTCCATGGTGTCGCTCCCCTTTTTCTTAGCTTATCTATGATACTGGGTAGAGTATATCACAAAAGGTTCAATATTTCAAACGTTTGTTTCTGAAATTTTTCTGCCGCGAACCGCACGGATCACGCCGCGCAGATCTTTTCGCAGAGTGATATCGGTATAGCCGTATTCCTGCAGGAGCATCGAAACGGCCAGATGCTGGCCCAGGCCAAACTCGAAACAGACAAACCCGTCCGGTGCGATCAGGTACGAAAAATTTTCCAAAATCGCGCGATAAAACTCCAGTCCGTCCTCGCCGCCGTCAAGTGCAAGCAGCGGCTCATAGCAGCGCACGGACGGTTCAAGCTGCTGTAGCTGCTCGGCGGTCACATAAGGCGGATTGCTGACGAGGACATCGAGTGTCCCGACAAAGCCCGGTGCGCGCTTGCGCGCATCGAGGCCGATGGCTGTTGCGCGCGGGACGAGCTTCAGCCGTTTGATGTTCTGCTTGGCGACCGCCAGCGCAGGCCGGGAAATATCCGCCAGCGTCACGCGCGCCGTCGGCAGCTGATGCGCAAGGCTCAGGCCGATACAGCCGCTACCGCAGCACAGATCAAGCACCCGCTGCGGCGCAGGACGCAGCCGCAGGGCTTCGAGTGCAAGCTCGGTCACAGCCATGGTGTCGTCACGCGGGATCAGCACATCCGGCGTGACCACAAACGACAGCCCGTAAAAATCCCACTGTCCGAGGATATAGGCCAGCGGCTCATTTCGGCACATTCGCGCGACGTAGTCGTTCAGCTGCTGCTCGATCTGTTCACTGGCGTACAGATTGGAATCGGCCAGCACGGCAGCAACGGATTTGCCCGACGCGAAAGCAAGCAACTCACGCGCGCTTTGCGCGGCATTATCCCCTTCCGTCGGCAACAGCGCGCGCCGCGCCTGTAAATACAGATCGGCGTATTTTTTTACCATTTATCCGCTCCGGCCTCGTCCGGCAGCACCAGCTTCAGCGCCTCGATGCCAACTTCGAGCATGGAGTCATCCGGTTCGTTGGTCGTGAAGTTCTGAAACCACATTCCCGGTGCGGACAGTGCGCGCGTGAACGCATTGTCATGGCGGCCGACAAAGCGGTTGCACTCATAGCTGACGGCCACGACCACGGGCAAAAGTGCCAGGCGGATGAGCATTCGGAAAAACAGATTGCTCGTCGGCAGCACGGCGCTCACAAGCGCAAAGAGCAAAATGGAGATGGCCACCACTACGAACAAAAAACTCGTGCCGCAGCGCGGATGCAGCCGCGTCATCTTGCGGCAGTTTTCCACCGTGAGCGGCAGCTGCGCTTCATAGCAGCGGATGGTTTTGTGTTCTGCACCGTGGTAGGAAAACACGCGCCGCATATCCTTCATCCGCGACACCAGGATCATGTAGCCCATAAAGATGGCGATGCGGATAAGCCCTTCGATCAGGCTGCGCACAACGGCATTGTTGATCCATTGATCGAAGATACCACTCAGAAGCGTCGGCAGCAGGAAAAACAAAGCAATGGAAAACGCTACGCCCAGCACCACGGCAAAGCTCACCACGGCCTTTTCCATTTTTTCGCTTCCGAGCTTTTTTTCCAGCCAAAGGTCAAATTTCGACGGCTGCGACGATTCTTCTTCCGGGAAAAAGTCCGCCGAGTACATCAGTGCCTTCACGCCGGAGATCATAGACGAGCCGAACGAGACGATGCCGCGCAAAAACGGCCACTTTGCCACGCCGGTACGCGCTTTGAGCGGTTCGACTTTCGTCACGATCCCTTCCGGGCCGCGCACGACGATGGCGCGCTTATCCGGACCTTGCATCATGATCCCCTCGATGAGCGCTTGCCCGCCGATGAGCGTTTTAAACTTCTCCTGCGCAGCAGGAGCTTGTGCTTCTTTTTTCATAAAAACCTCTATTCTTCCCCGGTGGGGATGCTGATGGTAACGCGGGTGCCGCCGCCCGGCGCATTTTCCAGCGTCAGCGTGCCGCGGTGCATGGTGACGATCTCCTCGCAAACGGCAAGACCAATGCCGCTGCCGCGCGCCTTGGAGCTGCCTTTGTAGAATTTCAGCTTGACGTGCGGCAGCTCCTGTTCCGGGATGCCCGGGCCGTAGTCTCGGATGCAGATCCGGACAAATCCGTCCTGCTGCGTGATCGATGCGTCAATGCGCTTGCCTTCGCCACCGTGCTTGGCGGCATTGTCGAGAATGTTGAGAAACACCTGCCGCATTCTGGCCACGTCACAGGGAATTTCGGGGATGTCCTTATCGCAGCCGTCGTAGTGCAGCGTGATGCCCTCTTGCCGCAGCTGACTGCCGTACATGAAAACGGTGTCTTCAAATTCGGCCAGAATATCGGCTGTTTCCACATGAAGCGTAAAGCGGCCATCCTGCATCCGCGTAAACTCCAGCAGTTCTTCGACCATACCGGTCAGACGCTTGGCCTCGCGCGCAATGATGATAACGCCCCTGCGCGTCTCGGCGTCGAGATTGTCCGAAGTCAGCAGCGTCTCGCCCCAGCCGGAGATGGCCGTCAGCGGTGTGCGCAGTTCGTGCGAGACAGAAGAAATAAACTCGGTCTGCATCTTTTCTGCCTGCCCGATCTTGACGGACATATCGTTGATGGTGCTGACCAGCTCACCGATCTCATCGTCATATTGCTCCGGAATCTGTACACCATAAGACCCGGCGGCGATGCGCCTGGCCGTGGCGTTGATCTGCGAGACGGGAATGAGAATGGATTTGATAAAAAAGCTGCTCATGAAGAAGATCGTTCCGATAAACAGCAAACCCGCCGTCAGCGCAATGAGCGCGATCATCAGAATCTGCGTATCGGCATTCCGCAGGCTGGTCACGTAGCGTAACACGCCGATCACTTCGCCGTTGGAGTAGATCATGGGGCTGGATACGGCTAAAATGCGCTCGCCGGTTGCGGGGTTTCTGCCCTGAAAGGTACGAAGCTCCTGGCTTTCGATCGCCTGCCGGATCTCCGGCGTAGACGGGGCGCGCCCGGCAAATTCGCCGTAGGACGAGGCCACGATGTTGCCGCTCGTGGAAATGAATTGCAGCTCCAGGCGGTCTTTTTCTTCAAAGGTCTGCGCGAATTTGATGCAGGATTGATAGTATTCCTTATAACTCTGGCCGATATAGTTGCTGAAAAAATCGGTCGTTGTCTTCGCCTTCGTCTCAAGCCCGGAGCGCAGGTTGGTGTTGTAGTAAGCACCCATGGAAACGATGACCGCAGCCACACAGATGGCAGCGAGCAACATGATAACGCCGACGTTTTCCAAAAACCAGCGCCGCTCAATGCCGGACAGGCGTTTTCTGTTTTTTGCAGCAGAGCGCTTCATCTGCCCGTCCTCAGGCGCCCCACTTATAGCCGAAGCCCCAGACGGTGGTGATATAGGTCGGGTTGGCGGTGTCGTCTTCGATCTTGATGCGCAGACGGCGGATGTTGACGTCGACGATCTTCAATTCGCCGTCGTAGTCGCGTCCCCAGACTGCGGCCAGAATATCCTCGCGCGAGAGTGCGCGTCCCGGA
>CAYSTN010000004.1:0-47356 GCA_964434135.1 uncultured Oscillospiraceae bacterium | reverse complement strand
GGATTCGAACCCCCGACCTGCTGATTACAAATCAGCTGCTCTACCGGCTGAGCTATACCAGCAACTCAAACAGCAAGCATGATTATAGCGGAAAAGGAGCAAAAAGTCAAGCGTTTTTTCGAAATTCGTAAAAATAATTTTCTGCCCGCGCCGCCCGGGACGGCGCGGGCTGTTTTTGCGTTATGCGTCCAGGCGCGCGCGGATGGCCGCGAGGAAAGCGTCACTTGTGACGGCCTGCGGCTTCGGCCCGTCGACCAGACCGACCAGATCCTGCGTCAGAATGCCGGCGCGCAGTGTATCGAGGCTGGCGCGCTCGAGCCGGTCGGCGAAGCTGACCAGCTCGGTCAGGCCGTCGAGCTTGCCGCGCTTGCGCAGCGCACCCGTCCAGGCGAAGATCGTCGCCATGGGGTTGGTTGAGGTCTGTTCGCCCTTGAGGTGGCGGTAGTAGTGGCGCGTGACTGTGCCGTGCGCGGCCTCATACTCCGTCGTGCCGTCCGGTGCGACCAGCACCGAGGTCATCATGGCAAGCGAACCAAACGCCGTGGAAACCATGTCGCTCATTACGTCGCCGTCGTAGTTCTTACAGGCCCAGATGAAGCCGCCCTCGCTGCGGATGACGCGCGCGACGGCATCGTCGATGAGGGTATAGAAATAGGTCAGCCCCTGCGCCTGGAACTGCGGCTGGTAGGTCGCGGCGTATTCCTCGTCAAAGATGCGCTTGAACGCGCCGTCGTAGACTTTGGCAATGGTGTCTTTGGTCGAGAACCACAGATCCTGCTTCGTGTCGAGCGCATACTGGAAACACGCGCGGGCAAACGAGCGGATGCTCGATTCTTTGTTATGCTCGCCCTGGAACACGGCTGCGCCGTCGGTCTTCTGAACCAGAAGCGTCTGCTCTTTGCCGCTCACGCCGCGGAAGGTCATGCTGCATTCGCCCGGTTCGTCCGTTTCAAAGCTGACGGACTTGTACACGTCACCGTAGGCGTGGCGCGCGATGGTGATGGGCTTTTTCCAGTTGCGAACCGCCGGACGGATGGAATCGAGTACGATTGGGGTGCGGAAGACCGTGCCGTCGAGGATGGAGCGGATGGTGCCGTTGGGGCTTTTCCACATCTCGGTCAGCTGCGGGTATTCCTGCATCCGCTGGGCGTTGGGCGTGATGGTCGCGCATTTGACCGCGACACCGTAGCGCCGCGTGGCAAGCGCTGCGTCAACGGTGACCTGATCTTTCGTTTCGTTGCGGTGCAGAAGACCAAGGTCATAGTACTCGGTCTTCAGTTCGACAAACGGGCAGATGAGCGTATCTTTGATCTTTTGCCAGAGGATGCGGGTCATTTCGTCGCCGTCCATCTCGACAAGCGGGGTTTTCATTTGAATCTTTTCCATGTGTGTCTCCTTATCCGCGCTTTGCGTAGTAGTTCATCAAGCAGCCGTCAAGCAGGATCTCGCGCTCGGCTCCGGTCAGTCCCGTCACGTGCAGCAGAAGCTGTTCGCTGCTGCCGTCGGCGCGAAGCACCACAGCCGGGAAGTCTTCACAGCCTGCCGCAAGCAGCTTGCGCAACTGCGGGACGAAGATGTGATCGCCCGGTTCGCAGGTGAAGGGCGTGTCTTCGTCCAGCGTGAACGGGAGCATACCCCAGTTGATACAGTTGCTGCGGTAGCGCTTGGTGGCAAAGCCATAGCAGATGTTTGCAAGACCGCCGAGGACTTTCTGGCAGGACGCGGCCTGCTCACGGGCAGAGCCGTCACCGGGTTTGTTGGCAAAGACACACGAGCCGACCTGCGTCGCGCCCAGCAGCGTCTGTACATCGCCGACGCGCGCGAGAGTATCCAGCAAGGTTTGCGGTGCGTTGCCCGCGCGACGCGCCGCGTCAGCCGCCGCAATGGCCTTTGCGCGCGGGACATAGTCCGGTACGCGGCGCGAGAGCGTGAACTCGGCCAGACGCAGGGGGTTGGAGCGGTAGGACGAGGTTTCACCGGAGGGGATCAGCTCGTCCGTGGTGGTGACCGGGTCATGGATGACGGCGGCCAGCTCCAGCAGGATGTTCTCGCCCAGCGGCTCAACCGCCGGCCAGTCGGTGATGTTCGGCCCCATGATGAGCGGCTGCGACGGGTCTGCCTTGCCGAAGCCGTTGTAGACGCGCTTGGCGTAGACGCTCGCATCAAAGTGGTAAGTATGGCGTTGCGGCTCGTAATCGAGGTCGGTGGCCGGGGTGATGCGGCCGCCGTTGCGCGCGGTCGCGGCGATGGAGCGCGCGTCCATCAGGCATACGCCGGCGAACTGTCCCTCGCCGGGCTTTGCACCTTCGCGGTTGGGGAAGTTGCGCGTCGTGTGGCGCAGAGACAGGCCGTTGTTGGCCGGGACATCGCCCGCGCCAAAGCACGGGCCGCAGAAGCTGGGCTTGATGAGCGCGCCGGTTTGCAGCAGCGCTTCGGTCACGCCGATACGCGTCAGCTCCAGACTCACCGGTACGGACGTGGGGTAGACGCTCATGGAGAAATAACCGTCACCGATCGAGCCGTCGCGCAGGATCTGCGCGGCCTCGTCGATGTTGTCGAACATACCGCCCGCGCAGCCGGCGATGATGCCCTGATCTGCCCAGACTGCGCCGTCGTGCAGCTTGCTTTGCAGGTCGATTTTGGCCTGCGGCCAGCGGCAGCGCGCTTCGTCCTCAACGGCGGCGAGCAGCTCGTGTGCGTTGGCCAGAAATTCGCGGATGGGATAGGCGTTCGACGGATGGAAGGGCAGGGCGATCATCGGCTCGACGGTGGACAGGTCGATCTCGATCATGCGGTCGTAATACGCGCCGTCTTCGGGCTGCAAGAGCCGATAGGCCTCCGGGCGGCCATGGATTTCGAAGAAGCGCTTTGTCTCTTCATCGGTCTGCCAGATCGATGACAGGCAGGTCGTCTCGGTCGTCATGACATCGATGCCGTTGCGGAAGTCGATGGGCAGGCTTGCCACACCCGGACCGACGAACTCCAGCACGCGGTTTTTGACGAACCCGGAGTCGAACGTGGCGCGGATGAGCGCGAGCGCCACGTCATGCGGGCCGACACCGCGCTGTGGCTGCCCCGTCAGGTAGACCAGAACGACCTGCGGCAGGTCAGCATCCCAGGTGTGCTGCAACAGCTGCTTGGCAAGCTCCGGCCCGCCTTCGCCGACGGCCATTGTACCCAGCGCGCCATAGCGCGTGTGCGAGTCTGAGCCGAGGATCATCGCGCCGCAGGCGGCCATCTGCTCACGCGCGTAGGAGTGGATGACACTCTGATTGGCCGGGACATAGATGCCGCCGTATTTTTTGGCCGCAGACAGGCCGAAAACGTGATCGTCCTCGTTGATCGTGCCGCCGACGGCGCACAGGCTGTTGTGACAGTTGGTCAGCGCGTAGGGCAGCGGGAACGCACGCAGACCGGAAGCGCGCGCCTGCTGGATGATGCCGACATAGGTGATGTCGTGCGAGAGCATGGCATCAAAATGGATCTGGAGCTTGTTCGGATCGGGCGAGCTGCTGTGTGCCTGCAAAATGCGATAGGCCATGGTTCGCGTCCGACCCTCGTCGGGCGTATGGGGCGCGGTCTTGCACGGCGCACCGCCGCACAGGAAAATTCCGTGGTTGGTCAGTTTCATCCGGAGTCATCCTTCCGTTGTGGTTTTGTTTGGTTACACTTTATCACAGAAGTGTAATTTTGAAAAGAGTTTTTTTGAAAATGCAAGAAAAACCTGATTTTTTCGAAAAAAATCGGGTTTCGCGCAAAAATTTGCAGGATTGTATGCTTGCTCTGTCATTTTGACAGGCGGTTCTTGCATTTTTAGCGGCAGTTCGGTATGATAAACAAAACAACGGGCAGGAGAGAAGACGCATGGGACAGTATTATATGCTCAACAAGCCAAGAGGGCTGCTGACGGCCAAGCGCGATGCACGGCGCGAGACGGTCATGGTTTGCTTTCCACCGCAGCTGCAACAGGTGTTGCACCCGGTCGGGCGGCTGGATAAGGACAGCGACGGGCTGCTGCTGTTCACGGATGACGGCAAGCTCGACGAGCGGCTGCTGCGGCCGGAGCGGCACGTGCAGAAGGAGTATCTGTTCTACAGCTTTGGCGCGCTGGACGAGGACGCATTCGCGCAGCTGCGGCAGGGCGTACCCATTCTGCGCGGCACGGCGGTTTCGCGCCCGGCGCGCGCGCAGCTGGTTGGCTACAGCACCATCGGGCAGTGCGCCGAACGGCTGCCGGGGCGGTTTCGGGAGAAATACCTCAAAAATCCCCAGCGCCCCGTCACCGTGGGAAAACTCTGGATCACCGAGGGGCGCAAGCATCAGGTGCGCATGATGGTGCGCGCCGTGGGCGGGTTCGTGTTCAGCCTGACGCGGACGGCCATCGGGTCTTTGCGGCTGGACGAAACGCTCGCGCCCGGCGCATACCGCGCGCTGCGCGCGCAGGAGTTGCAGGAACTGCTGCAGGAGAGG
The DNA here is from genome assembly GCA_964434135.1 of uncultured Oscillospiraceae bacterium. GTDB lineage: Bacteria > Bacillota > Clostridia > Oscillospirales > Oscillospiraceae > CAG-170. The sequence continues at coordinate 42,886 of CAYSTN010000004.1, read as the reverse complement.
GGATAAGGGAAGAAGCGAGTTTCCCAAAGCGGTGGGGAATGGAGAGGAAATTCTTTTTCGACACGCTGAAATATCCCGCCGCAGCCATTGTGGCCGCGGCGGGATATTTGTATAAGAGAACGAAACACGGGAGCAAAGATTGGATTGCAATTTATGATAGTCTGCTTTTTTTCCGCGCGATCGCCTTACGAACCTTTTGCGCAATGTCTTCGGCGGTCAGGTGGAAACGCTGCGCCAGCGCATCAGTTTGTCCAACTTCACCAAAGCAATCCGGGATACCGACACGCTCCAATGCGACCGGATGATCCTGTTCACACAGGACATCCGCGACGGCGCTTCCCAGGCCGTTTAGAATGTTGTGGTTTTCAGCTGTTACGATTGCGCCGGTCTGTACAGCGGCCTGTAAAACGGCATCGCGGTCGAGCGGCTTTACACAGAACATATCCAGAACACGCACGTGGAGTCCTTCTTGCTGCAAAAGCTCCGCTGCACGCAATGCCTGCGCAACGCAATATCCCATGGCAATGATCGTTGCATCCGAGCCATCAAGAAGCAGATTGGCTTTGCCGATCTGGAAAGTGGTGTTTGCGCAATAGACGGAAGGAGCGCCCTTTCGCGTCAAGCGAATATACCAGCAACCGTTCATTGCAGCGGCCAGTCGCGTCAATGCGGCGACTGCAACAGCATCGGCTGGCTCGACGATCGTGATCTCGGGCATAGTGCGTAAAATACCAATGTCCTCAAACGGCATATGGGTGCCACCGTTGAGTGCTGCGGTAATGCCGGGGTCTGAACCGACGATCTTGACGTTCTGTTTTGCGTACAGGCAAGACAGGAAGATCTGATCACAGGCTCTGCGCGCGGCAAAAACTGAAAACGTATGGGCAAACGGAACAAAACCCGTTGCTGACAGACCGGCAGCTACGCCGATCATGTTTGCTTCCTGTACGCCACAATCGAAGGTACGCTCAGGATAGGCAGCCCGAAAGGGTTTCGTACCTGCGGCGTTCATCAAATCGGCATCAAGCAGACAAATTCTGGGGTCTTCCCGTGCCAGTTCCAGCAGGGTATCGCAAAAGACCTTGCGCAACTCTACACTGCTGATCTCATGTGTGGATGCAAGCTCTACGCTCATAGATATTCCTCCTTCATCCAAGTTGTTGCAATTGCAGGTCAAGTTCTGCGATTGCGTCGGCGGTCTGCTCCGGGGAAAGCGTCATGTTGTGGGAACTGATCTTTCCCGCAACAAAGCTGACACCATGCCCTTTGATCGTGTCGAGGACAATCACCGACGGGCGATCGGACTGCGCCTTTGCCCGCTCAATGGCATCCCAGATGGCCGCGACATCGTGACCATTTACACATTGCGCATACCAGCCAAATTGCGTATATTTTGCTGCCATATCGCCAAGATCGCAGACTTCTGCAATGCTGCCATCGATTTGTGCCTTGTTGTAATCCACGAAAGCAATGAGGTGCGTCAACTTATGCTGGGCGGCAAAGAGGGCGGCTTCCCAGATCTGACCTTCCTCGGATTCGCCGTCTCCGGTGATGAGATAAGTGTAATTCGCCAGACCCTTGATGCGGTTACCGCAGGCAATCCCGGCAGCAGAACTCGCACCCTGACCGAGAGAACCGGTCGTCATGTCAATGCCAGGCGTACGGTTCATATCACAGTGGCTCGGCAGGTTCGTTCCCAATTGATTGAGCGTCATAAGCTGTTCCAGGGGGAAAAAGCCTCGCAAAGCCAATGCTGCATAGACAGCAGGGCCAGCATGACCCTTTGAAACAACAAGCCAGTCGCGCTCAGCAGACTTGGGGAACTGCGGGTCAACACGCATAACACCGCCGTATAAGACTGCAAGTACGTCACAAATGGACAATGCGCCGCCCACATGACCAACGCCAAGATGACCGATCATGCGGATCGTTTCTTTGCGGATCGAGAGCGCAAATCGCTCCAGCTGCCGCTTTTTTTCTGCATTCATGATTCTACTCTCCCTGTCGTTTCCTGATGATAAATGTTTGCTTCCAGCGCTTTTACCTGCGTGCGAGCATTGGTTAAAAAGGCTTTCCGCCATTCTTCCAGATCCTGCGTGAACGCTGTGTTGAGGAATGTGTCAACAATTTCGCAGCCGATGGTTTCGGCGGTGATCCACCCACCCAGCGTCAGGACATTTGCGTCATTGATCGCACGGCATTTTTTGGCGGCGTACGTGTTTTCACAGACGGCGGCATAAACGCCGGGATACTTGTTGGCAACAATGGCCATACCCATGCCGGTTCCGCAGATCAGGATGCCTTTTTCAAATTCGCCATCGGAGATTTTTTTGGCCAGGATAGGAGCAACTTCAAAATACGGATGGGGCTGGTCTTCTGAAATAGTTCCGCAATCTGTTACAGCATAGCCAATCGATTGCAGGTGCGCTTTGATGGATTCTTTCAACTGAAAACCAGACTTGTCAGAACCGATGATGATCGTTTTCATGATGAACTCTCCTTTATATTGTTATGTGTTCCCTCACAGAATGGAGTGCAGCAGGGCTTGAACGGTTTCTTTGTTCATTTCGGCCGGTGTTAACTGAATAATAGCCGCGCCAAGACCGACCTGCGTGATTTGCGCGATGTCATCTGCCTGAACGCCCAGTTCATGCAGACGTGTCGGAAGTTTCATGCTTTGCATCAACTGTTCTATGGCATCTGCGAGAGCGTCTGCGCTGTCATAACCAAGCGTCTGCGCGAGAACAAGAAGCTTTTGAGGGGCACTTTTCCCGCACAGACGGATGAAGGCGGGCAGCGTAATGGCGCAGGCTGTACCATGACTTGCATGGAACTGCGTGGTCAAGGGGAAACTCAGCGCATGGATACCCGTTGTGCGGGTTTGACTGAAGGCTACGCCGGCAATTAAACTTGCTTGCAGCATATTGCCTCTGGCCTGAAGGCCTTCCGGGTGGTCGTAAGCCTGCTTGATATTTTGTAAAATCAGCTGCATTGCGCCAAGAGCCAGCATATCGCACATCGGCTGTGATTCGCGATTCCAATAGGCTTCGATCGCATGGCAAAACGCATCCATGCCGGTAGAGGCCGTTACCGACGGCGGGAGCGATACCGTCAGTTCAGGGTCAAGGATCGTCAGATCTGCCCAAAAACGATCTGTAACGAAGGGGAGCTTGATCCCCTTTCGCGGATCGGTAAAAACACCAACATTGGTCACTTCGCTGCCCGTTCCCGCAGTTGTGGGAATGAGAATCAACTGGGTAGTGCGCGGCTGAAGTGTTTTCGTTCCACCGGCGTAGTAATCATAAATACTGCCGGGGCTGTTGATGAGGCAGGAAACGATCTTTGCAACGTCCAGGGAGCTGCCGCCGCCCAAACCGATGACGCAGCTTGCCTGGCATTCGCGCGCCAGAGTGGCGGCTTCGTCAACAATATTACAAGAGGGGTTTGGAGAGATCCGACTGTAATATGTCACGGTTTTTTCGGTGAGCTGTGCGCCGATCTTTAAAGCAACGCCGCTTTCAAACAAGAACGGGTCGCAGATCAGCAGTACGTTTTGCCCGTGAACTTCGGATGACAGTTGCTGACTCAGTCCGGCCTGGTAACGGATCTGTACGGGCATACAGAATCGAAATGAATGCATCATAGTTCTCCTCCTATTTCATAAATTAATAACCTTGGATATCTCCAAGGATGGATGTACGCAGGGGTCAGGTGGAAACTTTTCTGCTCGACAGAAGTACGCCACAGGCACCAAGCAGAATGACAGCCATGCCGATAAGTTGTATCAAATACAGAGTTTCGTGAAAGAAAACTACGCAGATAAGAGAAGAAACGACCGGCATCAGGAGCAAGATGACTTTGACAAGCCAAACGGGATACCGCCGAAGATCATAATAGTAGACGATGTAGACAAGCGTTTGACCAAGAACAGCGAGCAGAAGGAACAGACGGCTCTGCCTGCATTGCGTCAGGATGTGTAGCTGCGAGATCTGGCCGCTGACGATAGAGGCAAAGAGGAACAAAAGCATACACACTCCATTATTATAGAAGGCAACGACATCATCGCAGACCGGGTTTTTGGGATGCTGCTGTGCGTGCCGGATGGCAAAAGCATTCAGAGAAACAAAGAAAGCGGATAAAAGGAAAAAAACATTTCCGATGTGGAACAGCTCCAGCTCGTTGAGATCGATGTTCAAAACAAGAAAAACGCCGATCAACATAAGAAGCATACAGAGCCATTGTTTCCATGTGAGATGGATTCGGTAAACACAGGATGAAATGAGACAGACCATCAGGACGTCTGTTTTCAATAAGGCGGTTCCGGTCGCTGCAGACCCGGTCGCAAGGCCAAGAAATGCAGTCGTATCCAGCAGGAAGCCAAATAATCCGATCAACAGGAGCGTTTTCCATACGAATCGTACCTGTAACAGCCGCTGCAATTCTTTTCGGATTGCCATCCGCAAAAGCAACAAAAGGGAAGTAAAAAAACGGATGGCAAAGCCACAGGAGAAAACGGAAAGTGCGGCAACGGTTTTCTGGCTTGCAACATAATATCCACCCCAGATGATTGCCAGGAGAATAACAGGCATAAAGGTTCGTTTCAAAAGACAACCTCCAACAGAAAGAAGGATAGATGAAAAACATATTGTTAATTGATTATTTAAACTAATCAATAATCTGCGTTTTCACTATAGAATGGCGAATCAGAAAAGTCAAGTGTTTTTTATAAAAATCTACACGTTGTTTTAATTGACAAACGGTAAACTCCTGATTAATATAGTTATAAATGGCATTTTATTTCTTTTATGACACAAAAAACGCGAGGTACGTGAGTATGGAACAAGGGATCAATAGTGAAAATGTAAAAATCAATAACCGTGCGCTCGTGTTAAAAACATTGTTATCGAATGATGCAATCGCACGCAGTGAGATCGCACAGAAACTTGGGCTGACTCGCGCAACGGTAACGAGCATCTGTAACGATTTCATCAAGCAGGGGTTGTTGGTGGAATTGGATGAATTGGATGAGGGACGGCACGCCGGCAGAAAAAAGCGCCCGGTCGCGCTGCAAAAGAACTGCCGTTTCGTTTTGGCGATCAGCATTCATTCTTCTATTACAACGGTGAATATCTGCGATTTGAAGGGAAATCCGAAAGATGGAACGTCCCTGCAGAGCAATTCTGCGATTCCGCCGGAAGATTTTTTGCAGCAAATCGCTGCTTGCTGTACAAAGTTGTTGTGGCAAAACCATTTAACGGCGGAATGGATTCTCGGTGTTGGTGTCGCGATCCTTGGCCCGGTTGACCAGAATAACGGGATTAGTTTGAATGCGTTTGGACTTTGGAATCGTGCAGTGCCGATTGCGCAGATCCTCTCGCAAGAGCTTCGACTTCCGGTTTGCGTGGAAAGCAATGTATGTTCTATGCTTGAAGCAGAATTGTTATATGAGGAATTGAAGGCAAAAAACATTCTTGCTGTGAAGTGGGGGCCGGGTGTCGGCTCGGCTTCGGCGATCAATGGTTCGGTCTATAAAGGACGACAGTTCCGGTCATCCGAGCTTGGGCATAACGTGGTTTCAGAATCCAGAAAACGTTGCCGCTGCGGCAAGACTGGCTGTCTGGAGACATTGCTGTCGATTGATGCAGTGTCAGAGTATGCACAGGCGCTTGTCAAACAGAATCCGGAAGGCGCACTTGCTGCGCTGCAAGCAGAACTTGGGCCGCTGAAACGGGATAATATTGATTCATTTCTGGCGGTTGATGATTCGGCATTTCAGAAGTATTTGTTCTGCTTATGTCAAAAACTGACTACTGTCATTAACAATGCCATTCAGATCATTGCGCCAGACTGCGTTGTTTTGTATGGTTGCTTTTTCGAATCGAAGCCTGTCATTGACCAGTTTATGCGGCTTCTGTTTTCAATCAATCCAGAATTGTCTCCGGAAATGTTTCGCTTTTTGCCGTGGGATGATCTCAGAGAGAGTATTGGTGCAACTGCGGTCGTTGTGAAACGGCTGCTGGTCGATGCAGGTGGATTGCGCGAGCCTGCGGTGACTGCTGGCGTGGGTCGTGCATAAATTGTGAGAGATTGGCCTTTCTGCGTTCGGTTTTGGGCAGTATGATGGAAATCCGTTACGTTTTTTGGAGCAATTGCCGAAACGCCGTGCATTGACAAAGCGAGAAAATTCAGGTAGAATGAGTGTGCAACGTTGATTAATTAAATATACAAATCAAACAAAAAGCTCAAAACTGTGTTTCTTGCCGAGAGGCGTCTCGGAAGATTAATAAACGAAAGGGAGTTTCAAAGAAATGAAAAAAGCTATCGCAATTCTGCTCGCTGTATTAATGTTGCTTGGTATGGTAGCTTGCAGCAGCACGGCAAAACCCCAGCAGACCGATACCGAACCGGCTAAGGTTGAGACTGAAACGCCGGAAGTCAATGAATCCCTAACACAAATTGCGGAAGCGACGACCGAGGAGATCGAAAGCGGAGCCTATGAAGAGGATGTCCGGATCGCTTCGGAAGAAGATCTTCCTACGGCAGACCCGTATGCTGCGGCTTCTTCCTGCCCGGCCTATTTTACGAATTTGACATTTGACACGCTCATTTATCTGGATGTGGCAACGAGCGAGGTCATCCCGGAACTGGCAAGTTCCTGGGATGATGTCAATGGAGATGGTACGGTTTGGGACATCCACCTTGTTGAAAATGCAAAGTTCCACGATGGATCGGATTTTACGGCAGATGACGTGATCTTTACATGGAATTATGTGACCGATGCAAGTAAAGTCGTGAATGTTGTCAGCGGCGCATTCGTTACAAACACACAGAGCGTCGAGGCTGTCGATCCGTACACGGTTCGATTCACACTCAGCCAGCCTACACCTGACTTTATCAGCAACCTGGAGATCAAGATCTACAGCAAGACTGCGTTCGCCAACATGAGTGCAGAAGAGGCGGCTGTGATCGGTACAGGTCCGTATTATTTCAATCAGGAGATGACGACATCCGGCATTCAGTTCGTTGCAACGAGAAATGATGCATACTGGGGTGGGACAGAAAAGTATCCGACGAAGAACCTGATTTTTGTCTGGATGCCCAATATGGATACTGCGGTTGCCGCGCTTCAGGCTGGTGAAGTTGACGTGCTGTTTAACGTCGGCGCAAGCCAGGCAGCGACCATCGAAAGTGACAGCAACTGTCTGCTGCAATATACCAGTGGTACGGGTTCCTGGTATATTGGGTTCAATTTCAACTATCGCCCGATTTTCTCGGATCTGAATCTGCGCAAGGCGATCACCATGGCGGTCGACAAGCAGAGTATTGTGGATGTGGCCTTTGAGGGCTGGGCGTCGATCAGTAAGAGTTTCGTTTCTCCGATCGGCATTGGCTATTCGGATTCCTGCACGGGTCTGGAATACGACACTGATGCAGCAAAGGAACTGCTTGCGCAGACGGCATATAACGGAGAAACGTTCGTCATTGCTTATCCCACTGCGACAGCGGGGCTTGTAGCGCAGGTCATTCAGGCTTCGCTCTCTCAGATCGGTATCAACAGCGAGTTGGTTGCCGTTGACACCAACAACTGGACTGCGTATAAAGCCGGTGACCAGTATGATATGTTTGTGGACGCAGCGGCATATCAGGGCGCATTGCTGTTTAACCCGACCCGCTTCTTCTACACTGGCGGCAGCCGGAACTTCTATGGCTACTACAGTGAACAGATGGAGTCTTTGATTGACGGGATTGCGGCGAAGACTTCCTGGGATGAAATGCTGGAAGAGTTTAAGGTATTGCAGCAGTATATCAATGATGATATCCCGGTCGCACCGCTGGTCTATGATACGATGATCTATGCGACTCGCAGCGACGTACAGGGCTTGCTGCTGCGTGGATATAAGAATAGCTGTGATTTCTCCACGTTGTATATCAAGGCAAGATCTTAACGGGATTATTGTTTAGCAAGACAGCCTGACGGCTGAACCATTGTAATATCCACCCCGTGGGGTGGATATTACAATTCCTAAGGAGACGAATATATGGGAAAATACATTATTAAACGGTTGCTTTTCCTGATTCCGATTTTATTGATTATCTCGTTAATGGTCTATTTCTTTATGAGCCTGACCGGCGACCCGGTTTTGACGGTTGCGGGCGAAAATGCGACGGCAGAAGAAGTTGAACTGATGCGAGAGGCTATGGGACTGAATGATCCGTTTTTCGTCCGATACGGAAGATACATTTGGAATGTGCTGCACGGAGATCTGGGGACGAGCCTTACGGGAAAAGACGTGTGGTCGTATTTCATAGAGCGTCTGCCGTACACACTTCTGTTAGCGTTCGCGGGAATGTTCGTTGCGCTCATTATGTCGATCCCGTTTGGCATCATTGCTGCGGTCAAGCAGAACAGCTGGATCGACTCGCTGGTGTCTACGGTTTCAATAGCGGGTCTGTCCATTCCAAACTTCTGGCTGGGATTGATGCTGATGCTCCTGTTTTCGGTCAAACTTGGCTGGCTACCGGTTTCCGGAGCAACGGATGGCGTTCGAAGCTTGATTTTACCTGCAATTTGCGCCGGGCTTTCCAACGCAGCTACGCTTGCGCGTATGACGCGTTCGTCCATGGTAGATGCGCTTCACGCGGAATATCTGCGGACCGCGCGGGCAAAAGGTGTCAGCGAGAAAAAGGTCGTTTTAAAGCACGCATTCCGCAATGCGTTGCTTCCGATCATTACGACGGCGGGAAATGTTTTTATCCTGCTGATCGGCGGAACGGTCGTTGTCGAAACGGTATTCAGCTGGCCGGGTATCGGATATGTGATCGTACAATCGGTACGCGGAAACGAATATACGCTGGTGACCGGCTTCGTGATTCTGACAACGGTTCTGGTCGCACTGGTTTTGCTGGCAGTCGATATCCTGTATGCGTATATCGACCCGCGGATCAAAGCCTCTTATACCGGAAAGTGAGGACAGCATGAATCAGGAAAGAACAAAAAAGAATGCACAAAATGACAGAGTCAATGCGGTCAAGCAGAAAAAACTGAAGGTATTCTGGAGACAGTATCGAAAAAATAAGGGCGCGGTCATCGGACTTATCATTCTGGCGGTTTTTGTCTGTATGGCGCTGCTGTCTCCGATCCTCTGGGACTATGAGAACGATGTCATTGGTATGAAGACCATGCAGCGCTTACAGCCTCCTTCGTGGGAGCATCCGTTTGGCACGGATCATATGGGGCGTGACGTTTTGGCAAGAATCTGTTTCGGCGCGCGCTACTCCCTGATGATCTCCGTTCTTGTCGTCGGTATATCGTTTATCATCGGGCTTGCGATCGGTGCTGTTGCGGGATATTTTGGCGGGAAGATCGAATACATGATTATGCGCGTTGTGGAGCTGTTTTTGATGATCCCGTCGTTTATGCTGGTCGTGGTTTTCGTGGCGGCCTTCGGAATTGGCGTGAAAAACCTGATCCTGGCTTTGGGGCTTGTGACCGTTCCACATTTCACGAGAATCGCGCGTGCGTCGGTTTTGTCGGTTCGCAGCAGCGAATACATTGAAGCGGCACGTGCGATTGGATGCCGGCAAAGTACGATTATCTTCAAGCACGTGATCCCCAATGCCCTGACGCCGTCGCTGGTACAGGCAACAACACGGTTCGCCAGTGCAATTATTGACGCGGCCTCGTTCAGCTTCCTTGCTCTTGGCGTTCCAGCTCCACTGCCGGAATGGGGCGCATTGCTGTCTGATGCAAGAAACTATATGCGTGAGCATCCGCATCTTATCATTTTCCCGGGCCTTGCAATTATGATCGCAGTTCTTGCGATCAACCTGGCAGGTGATGGTCTGCGGGATGCACTCGATCCGAAATCGAAGCGGTGAAAGGGGAGCAATATGCTGTTTAAACGAAAAAAAGCAAGGCAGCTTACACAAGTTGCATCGACCCGAGAGCCGGATGCCGAGTGCATTTTGGACGTCAAAGATCTGAGCGTGGAGTTTCACACCGATGACGCACTGGTCTATGCAGTCAATCAGATCGACTTGAAGCTCAGACGCCAGAAGACACTCGGCCTGGTTGGCGAAACCGGAGCGGGAAAGACAACAACTGTGCTTTCTCTCATGCGGTTGATCGAGTCGCCGCCGGGCGTTGTCAAAAGCGATGGTATCTTCCTCAATGGAAGAGATGTTGCAGCCATGAGCGATGCCGAACTGGAAACGATACGCGGCAAGGAGATATCCATGATCTTTCAAGATCCGATGACTGCGTTGAATCCGGTTATGACGGTTGGGGAGCAAATTGCAGAGAGTTTATTGCTCCATGAGCCGCTGAGTAAAGAAGAAGCACGGGAAAAGGCCGGACAGATGTTGGAGACGGTCGGTATCAGCAAAGAACGCGCGAATGAATATCCACATCAGTTTTCTGGCGGCATGAAGCAACGTGTGGTCATCGCGATCGCGCTGGCCTGCCATCCGGAAGTGCTGATCGCTGATGAGCCGACCACTGCACTGGACGTTACGATTCAGGCACAGGTGCTGGCCATGATGAATGAATTAAAGAAAACGTACAACACAGCAATGATTATGATTACGCATGATCTGGGCATCATTGCGGAAACGTGCGACGATGTTGCGGTGATGTATGCCGGACGAATCGTTGAGCAGGGGACGTTGGAAGAAGTATTCAACCATACGAAGCATCCGTATACGGAGGGGCTATTTAATTCACTGCCCAATATGCGAGCGAAAAGGCAACCGCTCAAGCCAATCAAAGGGTTGACACCTGACCCGACGAAATGCTATCCCGGCTGCGTTTTTGCAGAACGCTGCCCGTATGCGACGGATCGCTGCTATGACGGCTATCCCGAAAAGCATTGGGATAGCGAGACACACTTCTTTGCGTGTAAGCGTTACGATGAGCCGGGATTCCATATCGCCAGGAGGAAAACAGATGCATGACGTTCTGCTACAGGTCAATGACCTGAAAAAGTACTTTTCTACGCCTCGCGGAGAATTACACGCAGTCGACGGTGTCAGTTTCAGCATTGAACGAGGCAAGACCCTCGGAATTGTTGGAGAGTCAGGCTGCGGGAAAACGACAACAGGGCGCACCATCTTGCGTCTTACAGAACCGACTTCCGGCGAGATCATTTTCGATGGCAAGGACATCACAAAGCTAAACGCCCGACAGATGCGAGATATGCGGCGTGAGATGCAGATCATTTTCCAAGATCCGTTCTCTTCGCTCAACCCCAGAATGACGGTCAGCCAGACCATCCGCGAGCCGATCATTCGGCATGGTTTGCTGCACGGGCAGAAACAAATCGATGAGCGCGTTCTGGAATTGATGGATCTTGTTGGCCTCTCAGAGCGGTTTTACAATGCTTATCCGCATGAGTTGGATGGCGGGAGACGGCAGCGAATCGGGATAGCCCGCGCGCTGGCCGTTAATCCGAAGTTCATCGTCTGTGACGAACCGGTTTCAGCGCTGGATGTGTCGATTCAGGCGCAGATATTGAACCTGTTGAAAGAATTACAGGAACGGCTGTCCCTGACCTATATTTTTATTACGCATGACTTGTCCGTAGTCTATTATTTTGCAGATGAGATCGCAGTCATGTATTTGGGGAAGCTGGTGGAAAAAGCCCCGGCAGAAGAATTGTTTGCGAACCCACGGCATCCATATACAAGAGCGCTTTTGTCGGCTATCCCTGTGCCGGAGATCGGACAAAAGCAAGAGCATATTCTGATTCGTGGAGAGATCACATCACCGATCAATTTGCCGGATGTTTGCCGATTCGAAAAACGTTGCGATTTTGCGTGTGAAAAGTGTCGTGCGCATGACCCGGAATTGGTCGAGATCGCACCCAATCATTTCGTGGCGTGCCATATGCCGCTTCCTGCGGCAGACAGCAAAGAGGCGAAAGTGTAATGGATGAAATGATCCTGCTTCAAAATGGAAGCGTAATTGATGGGAGCGGTTCGCCTGCGGTTTTGGCGAATGTTCTCATTAAAAACGGGAAGATCGACTGTGTTACATCGTCAAAAATCGCGCCGGAAGGCAAACGCGTGATCGATTGCAGCGGGTATGCGATTTGTCCGGGCTTTATTGACGTACATTCCCACAATGACCAGCTGGTTCAATTGCCGGATGAATTGTTGTACACAAAGCCATTTCTACAACAGGGTATCACAACGTTTGTCGGTGGAAATTGTGGCTTTTCTCCCGCAGGAATGCAGCATACACGAGAACCGAATCTGTTATTGCCAAACGAATTGGGAATTGGTCCATGGCTGACGTATGAAGCGTATTTTAGGGATTTGCGGGAAATTGGATTGCGACAAAATATGGCAATGCTGGCCGGACACGGAACAGCGGCAAGCTCAGTAATCGGCTATCAGCCAACCGCGCCAAGCACACAGGCGCAGCGTGATGCGATCACAGCATTACTGGCCGAAGGACTTGACGCGGGCTGTAAGGGGATTTCTTTTGGGCTGGGCTACAAACCGGGTCAGTTCTTGCCGGATGAGGAAATCCGAAGCGCTGCGCAACTTGCAATTGACCGGAATAAGATCATAGCGGTGCATTCTCGTGCGCTGAATGTGTCACTTCCTGCGCTATATGGAGCAGATATGCGAGAACCGCACAACGTTCGCTGGCATCGTGAGTTTATTTCACGCTTTGAAAACAGTGGAGCAAAATTGCAGATTTCCCATTTGATCTTTGCTGGCACAAAAGCCTGGAAAACCTATGATGCCATGTTTTCTGTATTTGACCACTTTGCCAGAAATGGTGGTATGGACTTGTGGTTCGATATGTATGCCTACACGCAGGGCGCTACGACGATCAGTCTGATGCTGGGGCACGCACCGTATTTTTATCAGAATATTGATGATATTTATGATGCGCCTGAAAAAGTTCGCGTTCTGGAAGAGGAATTGCGTAAACGACTGGCTGACCGGGGTTTCCCGGTGGAGCTGATGATGCTTTGTGATGCGCAATGTGAGCAGTTCCGTGCGTATCAGGGATGGTTTATTCCAGACATCCTGCAGCATACACGGCTGACATTGGCGGAGTTTTGTATGCAACTGTACCGTGCGTCCAACGGTAACGCGACGGTGTATTTTCTGTTTGAACAGGAAGAAGCAAGAATCCCACAGCAGATGGCGCATCCGAGAGCGCTGTACATGACTGACGCATGGTATCAACCCGGTTCGCATCAAAATGCGTGCGCATATGGTTCTATGCCAAAGTTTTTGCGTTTGGCGCGCGAGTCAGGTGCGATGACGCTGGAACAGGCTGTGTCGCATATGACAGGGCTTGCGGCACAGCGGTTTGATCTGACGGGACGAGGATTTGTTCGGGAAGGGTATTGGGCAGATTTGGTCATTCTCGATCCGAAAACCATTGCAGAAGGCGCAACGCTGGAACAGCCGGATCACCAGCCAATTGGAATCCGTGATGTTTTTGTAAACGGAACCCATGTGATAGTAGATGGTATTCTTGATACTTCACGCAAAGCCGGAAGGTTGCTGACAGAATAAAGACTGCTAAACCATGTGGCAGTCGCATAAAATGAAAGGCGGTATGAATTATGGCAATTGATGTGGAGAAATTGACGCAGGAGTTTAATGACCTGTATCCGGGTGGACACACAAACTTGAATATTCCGTGGGAATTTAATCTCCACAAAATCTTTGTTGACCACAGTGAGGGGGCGCATATCTTCACTGCGGATGGCAAAGAATACATCGAGTTCAGCAATGCTATGGGTCCGACGATCCTGGGGCATCGCAACCCGGAATACGTCGCGAATATGAAAGAGTTCCTCGACCATCAATCGACGACGTACGGGACAAACTCCCTGTATACGACAGATGACATTGAACTGGCAAAGGCTATCGTGCGGAACGTTCCTTGTGCAGAGCAGATTAAAACCTGCATTACGGGAACAGAGGCGGTGCAGATGGCAGTCCGCATCGCAAGAGCATACACTGGGAAATGGAGAATCCTGCGCTTTGAAAACCACTATCATGGCTGGATGGACAACATTCTTTATGATGTTGCGCGGGAAGACTATATGGATTGCGATGTTCCGTATGCAAAACAGGATATCCCCAAAACAAATGCACACTATACGGATGGCCGTTCGCCCTATGCCAAATATGATACATTGGTGATACCGTATAATGATTTTGATGCGCTGGAGCAGGTCATGGAGCGTTTCCATGACGAAATCGCAATTTGCCATTTTGAGGGCGTTGTCTGCAACTCGTTCGCAACACATCCTGTTCCCGGGTTCCTGGAGCGGTTACGCGAACTTTGTACAAAATACAACATTGTTATGAGCATGGATGAGGTCATTACCGGCTGGCGGCTGGGTCTGTCCGGCGCGCAGGGATATTTGGGCATCACTCCGGATATCTGTACGATGGGTAAAGCAATTTGCGGCGGTCTTCCGTTCTCGGTAGTCGCGGGTAAACGTGAGATCATGTCTGTTTTCCACAACAAAACCGTGATGGGCGCCGGAACTTTTAACGGATATGCGTTGGGCGTGAGCGCTGCGCTGTGTACCATCCGGATGCTGGAACGCAACAACGGCGAACTTTACCGGAAAATTGCATCCGTCCAGGATCATTTTATCCAAGGCTGGCTGTCGCTTGCAGACAAGTATCAGCTTAAGCTCCGTGTTTGCAGCGTACCTGGCGTGTTCTTCCTGCTGTTTGGGCTGGAAGGCGGACTTCAGCCGGTCTATGGCAAACAGGAACTTGCACAGGTCAACTTCAAGTTCCTGGATGCGATTCGTTCCGGATTGCTGAAAGAGGGGATCATTACATTGGGGAGCCTGCGCCATTATATGCACGCAATGCACACGGAGCAGGACATTGACACGGCGCTGGATGCCGCAGATAGAGTGCTTGCGAGAATGACGCAGGAAAACACGATTCCGGACAATGTGCGCCGCTAAAAGTACAGATGAGGGATTGCTTTCTGGATGCAGCAGATGGTTGCATCGGAGAAACAACAACGGTGCATCCTGCAAACACAGATTTACAACAAGGATAATACGTTTTCAGGTTTTGCAACAAGAAGGTATGGGCAAGAAAAGCGCCAGCGCAACGGAAGTTGCGCTGGCGCGTAGTTTGTAAAAAGCGTTGTCGAGCCGATCAATTCTCAGAGGAGCAAGCCATGTTTTCATCACACTCCGGCAAGTGCGCAAGCCCCCTCGGGCGGCTGCGCCGCCAGCTCTGGCAGAGAGCGTCAAGGGGGCGGTGCGTTAGAGTGGCTGGACACATAGCTGCCCTACGCGGTGCGGAGAAGTGGAAAAGGTGCGGGTGCGCCACAAGAGCATACCTGAAAAATGCGAAAAAAGCAGCTACTATACAAGAACCGCCCGAACGGAACCGTTCGGGCGGTTTTGTTTTTACAGATGCTGCGGGCGGCTGAACAGACGGCGGTCATGTGCCGGACAGGGTCGGGCGTTTAAGCACCGAACGGAGTCGGGTGTTTAGACACCGGACAGAGTCGGGGTTAAAGCGCCGGACGAGGTCGGGCGGTTATGTGCCGCAGGGTTCGGGCGCGCGCTGCGCTGCAAGCGTCAGACAGCAGCTGCCGGATCAATACACGGTTGCCCAGTCAGCGATGTTGTCAGCAGTGAAAGCGAACGGAGGCCCGACAATGATCTGTGCGGACGGAGCGCCTTCCATGACCTCATAGGTCGTGCCGTTACCGGCAGTGAAGGACTCGCCGATCGCACCGGTGGTCTTGCCATCGAGGAAGGACTGGATGACGTAGACTGCGCAAGCGCCGACATCGATCGGGTTCCACAGGTACATATACGGGCAGGGCAGACCTTCGCCGACGTAGCCGTTCATTTCGGACGGCAGGCCAAGACCGGCGACCTTGATGTCAGAACCGGCAGCCTGAACAGCCTGTGCGCAGGCCAGAATGCCGACGGTGGTCGGGCAGCAGATGACCTTCAGATCCGGATAGTTGGTCATGAGGGACTCCGTCTCAGCATAGGACTTCTGTGCCTCGTCATCGCCGTAGACCGTAGCGACCCACTCGAGCTTGGAATACTTCTCGTCAGCCTTGATGACTTCTTCCATGGCGGCAATCCAGGCGTTCTGGTTGGTCGCGGTGGACGAAGCGGACAGGACTGCGAACTGGCCTTCGCCGCCGCACATATCGTAGCAGGAGTCAACGAGAACCTGTGCGACTTCGGTGACACCAGCCTGGTTGATGAACATCTGAGAACCGGCGGTATCGGAGTCCATGGTGACGATCACGATGCCCTTGTCGCGAGCGGTCTTGAGGGTGGACTCAAGCGCTTCTGCGTCGTTGGCAGCAACGCCGATGGCGTTGACGTTCTGCGCGATCAGGTTGTTGATAACGGTGATCTGTGCTTCGACGGAGACATCTTCCGGATACAGAGCGATGCACTCAGCGCCGATGGCCTTACAGGCTTCTTCGAAACCGGAGACCATTCTCTCCATGTAGGGGTTGCCAGCAGACTTCGGAACGATGGCGAAGGTGTACTTGCCGTCCGATGCTGCGGGGGCTGCGGTTTCGGTCTTAGCCGCGCAGGCGACCAGAGCCAGAACCATGACCAGAGCGAGGAGCAATGCGATGAACTTTTTCATGATGGTGCTTCCTTTCATTTTTCCTTGATTTATATGAACGCCGAAGCGTACATATCAGACCTGCTTGCGCTTTGCGGGTTTGAGGTTGGGCGCCATGACCACGGCGATGAGCAGCGCGCCGATGATGACGCGGATGGTCTGGCCGTTGACGTTGATCAGACCCAGACCGTAGCGCAAAAGACCAATGACGAAGATGGAGATGATCGCGCCGATGAAGTTACCCTTGCCGCCGTCGGTGGAGATACCGCCCAGCACGCACATGGAGATGGCTTCCAGCTCGTAGCCGTCGGCGATATCGCTCTTGACCGAGCCCATCCACGCGCAATAGAAGATGGCGGACAGCGAACAGATAAAGCCCGTGAGGGTAAAGACGATGAAGCGGATCTTCTGCACTTTGACACCGGCGTAGGCCGCAGCCGTCTTATTCGAGCCGATGGCGAACATCTGCCGGCCAAAGACCGTCTTGTGCATGACCAGCCCGAAGATCACGGCCATCACGCAGAAGAACAGGAACAGATACGGCACGGGGCCGATCTTGCCGTAGTAGAGGTTCATGAACCAGCCGATGGACTGCATACCCTTTGTCGAGGTATCGCCCAGAATACGCTCGGCAATGCCGCGGTAGAGCGTCGTCGTGGCGAGGGTGACGATCATCGGAGCAAGCTCCGGGAAACGGGTCAGCAGCAAGCCGTTGAGCGCGCCGCAGGCCGTACCGACGAGCAGGCAGACCAGAATACCCAGCCAGATCGAACCGGTGGCATTGAAGGTGATACCCAACAGCGTGGCAGACAGGCACACGATCGCGCCGACCGTCAGGTCGATGTCACCCAGCAGCAGGATATAGGCCATGGGCAGGGCGATCAGACCCTTGACCATGAAGGTGTTGATGTTGGTAAAGAGGTTCGTGAGGTTGAGATAGTTTTTAGACAGGCTCATGTTCATGATGTTGACAGCAACAAAGATGAACAGCAGCAGCGTCTCCCAACGCACGAGGAAATCTTTGGCGGTGCGATGCTTTTCGCAGGAAATGGTTCTTCCGGATTTGGTAGCCATCAGATCTCCCTCCCTTCCAGACTCTTGCGCGTGGCTTCACGCTGAACAAGGACATTGATGATGACGGCTGCGAGGATGATGATCCCCTTGAGCGCCTGTTGCCAGAACGGGTTGATGCCGACCATACTGAGGGATTTACTGATAACAGCGATGGTCAAGCCGCCGAGCAGTACGCCAACCGCGCTGCCCTGTCCGCCGTTGAGGCTGACACCGCCGATGACACACGCAGCGATGACGTCCATCTCCGCACCGAGCGCCATGTTGTTCTGCGCCGAGGCGTAGTAGCCGGTGTACATGACACCGCACAGACCCGCGATGCCGCCGCAGATGGTATAGACGAGGATCTTGACCCGGTCGATGCGGATACCGGAGATCTCTGCCGCGCCCGCGTTCGAACCGACGGCGTAGATCTGCCGGCCGAAGGTCGTCCATTTGAGGAAGAAGAAAAAGACCGCGAAGGTGAGGATGGTGATCCACACCAGATGGTTGATACCGAGGAAGGAAGTCTGCGCGAAGGACTTGAAATCTTCGAGCATATAGGCCACGCCGACCCACGTGGAGTCGGAGACGATATACGTCAAACCGCGGTAGATGTACTGGAAGCCCAGCGTCGCGATGATGGGGATGACCTTACCCTTGGCAATGACAAGGCCAATGAGCAGACCACAGACCAGACCCACGCCGATGGACACCGCGTAGACCAGAACGCCGGACTGGAGCATCCCGTTTTTCATCATCTGGCAGGCAGTCATGCCGCTGAGTGCGAGCGTCGCGCCGACGGAGATATCGATACCGCCGATGAGCAGCACCAGCATCATGCCGAAGGCCATGACCATGGTGTAGGCGTAGTTTTTCAGGATGCCGCCAAGTACGTTGACCGTCAGGAACTGGTTGTTGCACAGCTGGATGATGACACACAACAGAGCCAGAACCAGAAGCAGGCTGATCTCACGCTGCCGCAGCAGCGCGCCGAGCTTGCCGCCCGTTTTCTTTTTCATACGCGCACACCCCCTGTCTGTTTGGCCTGTTTGGCCATAGCCAGCTCAAGAATTTTCTCCTGCGTGGCTTCCTGCCGTGTCAGCTCGCCCGTGACGCGCCCTTCGCACATCACGACGACCCGGTCGCACAGGCCGAGAACCTCCGGCATTTCCGAGGAGATGAGGATGATGGCGTAGCCCTGTTTGGTCAACTCGCCCATGATCTCGTAGATGGCGGCTTTCGCGCCAACGTCGACGCCCTTGGTCGGCTCGTCGAGGATCATCAGCTTGAAATCAGAACCCAGCGCCTTGGCCACGACGACCTTCTGCTGGTTGCCGCCGGACAGGCTCGAGGCTTTGTCGAAGATGGATACGGCTTTGGTGTCGACCTCTTCGGCCAGATTTTTGGCAGTCTCGTTTTCCTGCTTGGTGTCGATGAAGAGCTTGCGCACGAAGCGCTTTAGCTCCGGCAGGGAGATGTTTTGCCCGATGCTCCAGTCGAGGATCAGACCCTGAATCTGCCGGTCTTCCGGCAGCAGGCCGATGCCCAGCGCAAGCGCGTCGGACGGGCAGGTGATTTTGACCTCTTTGCCCTCCATGAAGATCTTGCCGCCGGTGAGCTTTTCGATGCCGTAGATGGTCTGCACGACCTCGGTACGGCGCGCGCCGACCAGACCGGTCAGACCCAGCACCTCGCCCTGACGGATGCTGAAGCTGACATCCTTGAAATAGCCCGTGCGCGAGAGATTTTCCACGCGCAGAATCTCCGGCCCAAGCTCGACTTCGGGCTTGGGGAACAGCTCAGAGATCTCGCGGCCGACCATCGCTTTGATGAGGTCGGCGTTGGTGATGCCGTCGACGGCATAGGTGCCGATGTACTGCGCGTCACGGAAGACGGTCACGCGCGAGGCCAGCGCGTACATATCTTCAAAGCGGTGGGAGATGAAGATGATCGACGCGCCTTCGGCGGCGAGCTTTCTGGTGATGCGGTAGAGTTCTTCGGACTCGCGCTTGGTCAGCGCGGCGGTCGGCTCGTCCATGATGATGATGCGCGCGTGCATCGACAGCGCCTTGGCGATCTCGACCATCTGCTGCTGCGCGACGGAGAGATTGCCCATCGTCATATGGGAGTCAAAGTCGGCGTTGAGTTCCTGCAAAAGCAGATCGGCATCGTGGTACATCTGCTTCCACTGGATCATGCCGAAGTGGACTTTTTCGTGACCCATGAAGATATTCTCCGCAACGGTGAGATGCGGATAGGCGGTCACGTGCTGGTAAATGGCGGCGATACCGGCCTTCTGCGCTTCACGCGTGTCGCGGAAGACGACCTTTTTGCCGTCGAGATACATTTCACCGGCCTCTGCCTGATGCACACCGGTGATGACCTTGATGAAGGTCGATTTGCCCGCGCCGTTTTCGCCCATAAGTGCGTGGATCTCGCCCTTTTTGAGGTCGAACTGGACGTTGTCAAGCGCGCGCACGCCGGGGAAAATCTTGGTGATCCCCCGCAGCTCCAGAATTGTTTCGGCCATGCCTGGTTTCCTTCCTCCTGATCTTGCGCACCACGCGGCACGTTACCGCGTGAATGCAGCTGCTGTTTAGCGAAATAAACAAAAGCCTGTCTGATTTCTATTGGGTGTCTTGTTTCTTTTAACAGAGCCATCATAACACTTTTTTTGCCGTTTGGCAATAGCGAATCACAGGAATTTGCAGATTCTGGCGTTTGACAGCTTGACGTGCGTGGTAAAAAGCAGGTACAATACAATAAATAATATGGAAAAACGAAAAGGAGACGGGAAGAATGGCTTTTACATCGATCCCCAAACTGGAGCTGCACCTGCACCTGGACGGCGCAGTGCCGCCGCAGACGATGTTCCGCATGGCGCGTGAACGCAACATTTCCCTTGCAGCCGACACGCTTACGGATTTTTGCGCCTGGCTCGTGCGCACGGCAGACTGCCGCGACGTCAATACCTATCTGGCGCGCTTCGAACTGCCACTGCAGCTCATGCAGGACGCACCATCCATTGAGCAGATCACCTATGAGGTTCTCACGACGCTGGCGCAGCAGGGACATATCTACAACGAAGTGCGTTTCGCGCCGCAGCTGCATACACGCGCGTCACTGCGGCAGGCAGATGCCATCGAGGCCGTGCTGCGCGGACGCGAACGCGCGCTGCGCGCGTACCCGGCGTATCGCTGCGGCATTTTGCTGTGCTGTATGTGCATTGGCCCCGAGACGGCCAACCTCACGGATAATCTGGAAACAGTCCGTCTCACGGCGCAGTATCTTGGCAGTGGCGTTGTCGGGTGCGATCTGGCCGGAGCAGAGGGCATCGTCCCGCTGCACCGTTTCCACCCGATCTTTGACCTCGCGCGTGAGCTGGCGCTGCCGTTTACCTGCCACGCAGGCGACTCGCAGGGCGCGCAAACGGTGCGCGACGCGCTGGACTTCGGTGCGCGGCGCATTGGCCACGGCCACCATATTTTCGACGACCCGACGCTCTGGCCGCGCGCCATCGAGCAGGGCGTGACGCTGGAGATCTGCCCGACGAGCAACATCCAGTGCAAAACCCAACCGTCGTATGCACAGCATCCGGCCAAGCGGCTACTCGATGCCGGACTGCGCGTGTGCATCAACACGGACAATATGACGCTTGCCGCCGTCACACTGGAGCAGGAGTACGCGCACTGTGTGCAGGATATGGGCTTCACCGAGGCTGACCTGCGCACGATGGCGCGCTATGCGGCTGAGGCTTCGTTTGCACCGGAAGCGGAAAAGCAGGAGCTGCTGCGTAAAATTTGAACGAATATTCGAAAAAGACTTGACAGCCCCACACCGCCGGTGGTATGCTAACGGCAGAAAAACAGCAACCGGGAGGCGGAAACGATGGATGATTATCAGGATATTCTCGAGCGCAAGCGGCCAATCTCCGCAGCGCACCGAAGCATGGACAAAGACGAGCGCGCAGCGCAGTTTGCGCCGTTTGAAGCGCTGACGGGGTTCGACGAACAGCTGCAACGCGCCTTTTTCGCCTTTTCACACAGCGCGCACTAACAGACAACCGACCCTACCCCGCCCCGCAATTCTCCCCAGCCTCCATAGACGCAGACAATTCTGCCTGTTTCTGCAAGGCGTATGGAAATCAAACGGATATGCTCTTGCAGAAGACCCATACGAAAAGGTACAGCCTGTGACTGGGCTGTACCTTTTCGTATGGGTCTATTACAAAACTGCGTCTGTCAGATTTCTGTGGGCATCAATAAAGAGCGTGTTACGATTTGCCGAAGAGCAGTTCCAGGACGACGCGGTTGGTTGCGGCGGCCACACCGTTGGTGTTGATGACGGTGTCTGCCGTGGCAGGGAAGTAGGTGTGGAAGAACGGGTGCTGGAAGACGACGAACACGACCGGCGTACCAAGCTTTGTCCAGCCGTCCATCATGCTTCTGGCCGGAAGACCATGGAGTTTCAAAACGTTCGTGCCGAAGCCGAAACCGTTGGTATTGGTACAGATAATCAGGTCATAACTGCCGGACTCGGCCAGCTTTGCAAGCTGACGGGAACCGGGGTCGACGACGGTATCCACCTGGAAACCCTCTGCCCGCAGTGCCTGCAAAAAAGCTTCTGCGTCCGTCCGGTGCTGGTAGTTGTTGGACAGATCGACCAGCAAAAGCTTCGTCTCGGGCGTTGCGTGGAACGGCAGCACCCCAAACCGGTCCCGAACGACCTGTACGCTCTTGCGGACGATCTGTTCCGTCACGGCTGCGGCATCGTAGACGGTGTCATCGATGGGCTTCAGCTCGGCGTTCATCTGCTGATAGAAGCTCAGAATGCGCCAGGCGCGATCTTGCAGCACCGACAGCGGCAGGAAATCACTCGCGACCAGCTCGGTCATCTTTTCCACATACGCCTCGTCGGTTCGGCCAAAGACGATCAGGTCACCGCCGTGCTTCAGGAACGTTGCACAGGCTTTGTAATAATTCATAAAGCCGCTGAAGCCGCTCATCGTAACGGCATCGGAGCAGACGATCCCCTCAAAGCCCAGCTCACCGCGAAGCAGATCGACCATCAGCCGCTTTGAAAGCGTGGCCGGCGGGCAAAGCCCCATCACGGGATCGGGCGTGTCATAGCAGGGCAGGGCAATGTGTGCCGGCATGATCGTCTTTGCGCCCTGTTCGATCAATTCCCGGTACACCCGGCCATAGGTGCTGTTCCACTCCTCCCAGGAGAGCGGGTTTTCGGTGGTGGAGATATGCTGGTCATAAAAGCTGAAACCCTCGCCGGGGAAGTGCTTTAACGTCGCGATCACGCCGCCGTCCTGCATACCGCGCATATTCGCGCCCGCGATGCGAATGACAGTCTCGGCATCCCGACCGGCACAGCGGTTGGATGCCATGGGCGACTCGTCGTGCAGCAGAATATCGACGCAGGGAGAAAAAGACCAGCGATAGCCGTTTTCCCGCATTTCCCTGGCGGCAATGCGCCCGGCGGCATAGGCGAGCGACTCGTCATTTGCGACACCCAGCGCGTACATCGACGGGAACTGCGTCAGCCCTTCAAGCTGTTCACCTGCGCCAAACTCGGTGTCAGCGCAGACGAAAAGCTGTTCGGGATTTCCCTGCGTATAGGAGTCGATAAACGTTTTCGCCTGCGCGGGGGTCGTATAGTGCAGATAGAGGCTGCGATACCCCGGCGTAAGCGTAAGATCATCTGCCAATTGCTGCGGACAGGTCACGATCTTGAGCAGCTGCGCAACGCTCATCTGTTCCACCTGCGGCCGCAGGGAGGGGTCAAGCTTCAAAGAGAATTTCATGTCGGTGATCTCCTTATTCTACGGATCTGTTTTTGATGACGTTCTGGTAGTAATACCAGCTCTTTCGCGGGATGCGCTCCAGCGTTTCAAAGTTGACCTGCGTCAGGCCAAAGATGTAATGATAACCACCGGCGTACAACTCATTGGTGTCCATGATCGTCCAGTGGAAATAGCCCTTTACCGGCGCACCGGCCTGACAGGCGCGCGACAGGGCGCGAAGATGCTGACGAATGAGGTCGATGCGGTAATCGTCCTCGCGCTCCTCGACCAGATTTCCCCATTTCTTCTTACCGTAGCCGTTTTCCACGATGAAGATGTCCTTGCCAGGGTAGGTTTGCGTGAGATACATGGACAGATCATACAGCCCCTCCGGGTAGAAGCAGAAGCCATAGTCGTCGTGCGGCAGGGCTTTGTTGTCCATCGTCTCGTAAAACAGCGCGCCGTCGTCGCGGTAGCGGGCGTAGCCGGGGCTGTAGTAGTTGATGGCGATGAAGTCGGCAGACAGGAAGTTCTCCGCCAGCTGCTGCTCATAGCCCTGCGGGAGCTTGTCCATGATATACGGATAGGGTTTTAGGATGTCCGGATAGTGCCCTTTCAAGATCGGGTCGAGCCACCAGCCGGTGTAGAACGCCTGCTTGCGCGCAGCGGCCTCAATGTCTTTTTCGTCCAGACTCCAGGCGTAGACCGGCTCCATGTGGATAACAGCGCTGATCTTGCCGGGGAGATTGCGCTTTTTATACTCCTGCACGGCGGCATAATGCGCCAGAATGCCGTTGTGACAGGCTTTGATGGCCTCGTCCATGTCCGTGTGGAACGGCGCGTTCGAGCCGTAGGCGTAAGAACTCATGATGTTGATGCTCGGCTCGTTGATGGTTGCCCAGTAGAGAACTTTCTGTCCCAGTGCGTCGAAGACGGCAGCCGCGTAGCTGCGGAACCAATCCACGAACGCGGGATTCAGAACGCCGCCGCGCTCAATGACCCAGTACGGCAGGTCACAGTGCCACAGGTCGAAAAACGGTTCGATGTTCGCGGCTCTGAGACAGTCGATCATGCGGCTGTAGTAGTCCAGACCGGCCTGACAAAGCGAGTCCGGCCCTTCAGGGAAGATGCGCGACCAGGAGATGGAAAACCGGAAGGCATCAAGCCCCAGCTGCTGCATCATCTGAATGTCCTGCGGGTAGCGATGGTAGAAATCCGCAGCCTTGTTGGGATCACCACCGAAATACTTTTCGGGGTAGAGGTTGTAGTAATGTTCGCAGACATCTTCGCCCTTGCCGCCTTCGTTGCAGCCGGCTTCGATCTGGCAGGCCGAACAGGCCGCGCCGAACAGAAAATCTTTGGGGAATGAGAATCGCACGGTGAGGTCCTCCTATGCAAACGATTTGATCTTGCCCATTTGAGAATCCGACAGCAGTGCCAGATAATTCTGCGCGAACAGCTTTTGCTTGACGCTGTCCGGCAGGGGAGAAAAGGCGACTTTTCCGATCTCATATTTGGGGTCCAGGTTGATGGCGTCCGTTCCGAAGATCAGCTTATCCGCGCCGACAAGCTCCACGATCGCCTCGACGGGCAGCTGGTTATCCAGACTGCCGCACAGCTCCATGTACGCGTTTTCATGCGAGCGGATGATGGGCGCGCAGGCGCGCGTATCGGCGGCAAAGCCGCCGCCCTGATGCGCGATGAGAAGCTTCATGTCGTATCTGGTTTTCAGCGCGCAGACAAAATCCTGCCGGTCGGGGATGTTGCCGTATTCGTGGCACAGCACCGGGCAGCGCCGTTCGTTGGCAAAGTCCATCGCATATTCATATTCCGGCTGGAGCAGACTTCCGTGGTAGCCGGTCAGGAACTTCAGGCCTAAAAACGCCGGGTCGTCGCCGTATGTTTGCAGCGCCTGCCGTACGGCATCCATGCCCTGTGCGGGCACGATGGACACATAGCCGTAGACCTTTCCGGGAAATTGCCGGGCAGCCTCGGCGGTGAGACGGTTGGCCTCGTCCATGCGCCCCTGCACCATCGGGTGCGGCGCGGTGACGATGCAGTCGATGCCCACGCGCGCAAGGTCTTCGAGTACAGAGGCGGTATCGGTGCGGTCATATTTCTGATGCCAGCCGCTCATGTGATACGGGCCGAGATGCGTATGCGCGTCGATGACCGGGCAGCTGAGCGGCAAGCCGGCAAAGGCTTCTTCCAAAATGGTCATGTTGTGATCGCCTCCCAGTTTTTCGCCAGAATTTGCGCCCGCGCCGCTTCCGGAATGTCGGCATAGAGCGCCAGACCCAGCGCGCCGGAATGCGGGCGCTCCGGGAAGCCGCTGCCAAAGAGCAGCCGGTCACAGCCGCAGCGGGCGGTGATCTCCTCAAGCTGTAAATGGTCGAGCATCCGCTCGATGGTAAAGTAGACATTATGCCTGCCGGTGAGCAGCGGGAAGATGCGGCGGCTCTGGCAGCAGCCCTCGCGGATGAGGATGAACTTCACGCGCGGATAGGCGGCGGCTACAGCCGGGATGTTGGAGAAAAAGTCTTCGTCATAGGTCGTATCGACGATCAGCGGCAGCGCCAGCTCGTTTGCGGCCGTGAGAATCTCTTCCCAGTAAAACGGATGAAACGGCAGCCGGACGAACGCAGGAAAAATGCGCAGGCATTCTGGCTCAAACGCTTCAAGCCGCTGCAAAAGCGTACCGGTACCGGGCAGATTCTCTGCGCCCAGGACAGGGTCGAGGACTGCGCATACGCCCAGACGGCTACCGGATGCAGCGGAAAGCCGCGCCATTTTTTCGTTGCCGTCTTTTGGGTCGAGCAGCGCGTGCTGATGGAAGCAGACCGCGCGGTCAATGCGATAGTGCGCCATGGTTTGCAGCACGGCCTCGGCGGTGAGTTCCCGGCCGTCCCAGTTTTGCCCGCCCAGAGACAGATTGACATCAATGATCTTCATACCATTCTCCCTGTTTAAAGCAGTTCCAGCTCATGATCGGGCGGCAGGGGGATGCAGGCCGTCTGCGGCCTGTCCTGATACCAGAACGCCACGGAGGAAATGTGGTCGCGGCGTGCCTGATAGCCCAGCGAACGATCTTCGCTCTTCCAGCCGAGATCCTGCACGGTAATGCGCAGGTCGTTTTGGAAATAGATCGGGTCGGTGATGTGCCAGCGGTACATTGAAAAACTCTGACGCGGGTGCAAACACCCGTCCGGGCTGGTGTTGAGAAAACCTGCATAGGCCGTGGAGTAGGGGACATAGCGGCTGTTATCCTGCGTCAAAAAGCCGTCACCACCGCCAAAATAGTCCTCTGTGCCCGTGCCGCAGATGGTCGGATAGGTGCTGTCACCGTCGAGATAGAATTTCAGCTCGCCCTCGCCCCACCAGTCGTTTCCCTGTACGATCCAGTACAGATACGTTCCGACATACGTGCCGCTTGCGTGAATCCCGTCGGCAATGGTATAGGGCACTTTGTAGCCGACGCAGCGCTCGGTTCGGAACTGCGCGTGGAAATACCCGGCTTCCGGCTCGAGTTCGCCTTGCAGGTAGTCGATCTGATAGAAGATGGTCATCGTCTGCGTGGAGCGGTTTTCCAGCGTGATGCGGAAACCCTCGCGGTAGGGCATATCCCAATAGCAGTTGAGCGCGTTTTTCGGGTTCAGGCACACGGCCAGCGACGAAAACGGCGGGACTTTGTCGACCTCGGCTGCGGCGAAGAAGTCACCCAGCGGGCATTCAACGGACGGGACGGAACTGCCGTCCCAATAAAAGCGGATCAGCCCCAGCCGCCACGTGACGTGGTAGCCGGTCATCCAGATGTGGCGAATGCGGCCGCTGCCGGTCACATTCCCCAGCTCAAACGTCTCACCCGGGGCGATGCGCACACACGGGGAGAGCTTCCAGCCATGGCCGAGCGCGGCGGCTTCCTTTTCCATCACGCCGCTCGTTGCCGAACCGCCAAGGCCCTTGCCGCCGGTGGGGTTTTCCGGGCTCAGGGCGCAGGAGCGATACCTTGCCGCCTGCGCGACATTGCTCAAACCGGTCAAAAGACTCATGGGTCATCCTCCTTGATTTTGTAGAAGATGGAGTGCGGCAGACGCTGCACTCCATCTTGATCTTGCATGGGCTGTTATCCTTTGATGCCGCTGAGCGCGATACCCTCTACGAACTGCTTTTGCAGGAAGATGTAGAGGATGAACGGCGGCAGGAACGCAACGGTCGTCGCGGCCATGATGTAGCCGTAATTGGGCTTGGCCAGCGTGCCTTTCATGTTGGCCACTGCCTGCGTGATGGTGGTCATATCACCCGAGGAGATGACCAGCGGCCACAGCAGGCTGCCCCAGACGTTGATAAACGTGAAGATGGCCAGAGACACCATAGCGGGCTTGATGAGCGGCAGGACGATGGTTGTGAATTTTCGAATTTCACCGCAGCCGTCGATGTCCGCCGCTTCAAGCAGATCGTCCGGCAGGTTCTTCATGAACGAACGGATGAGCATCACGCCGAACGCATTGAACGTGGGCAGCGCCAGCGCCGTGTACGTGTTAATCAGCCCCATTTCACGCACCAGCAGGAACGTCGGGATCAGCAGTGCCTGCGAGGGGATCATCATACTCATGACGTAGACGTAATAGATCTTGTCGCGTCCCAAAAACTTTTTCTTGGCAAAGGCGTAGGCTGCCATCGCCGAGACGAGACACGTCACCAGAACGGCGTAGACCGTGACAACGGTGCTGTTGATGATAAAGCGCAGCATACCGCCGCCGGTGGAGCGGAACAGGTTAACATAATTCATGAACGTCCAATCAGCCGTGCGGATTTTGTCCATGTTGAGGCTCATGGTGCTGGTGTTCATCAAAGACAGGATGAACATATAGACAAACGGGAACACAGAGATCAGGATCAGAGCCACCAGAAGCAGCCGGAGGACGCTGTCGCTGAACACATCTTTGATCGTATGGGGTTTTCTGTTCATAGCAATTCCTCCTTACTTTTCTTCCCGCAGCACCAGCCGCTGGATGAGGTTGATGACCAGAATGAACACGAACAGGATCACGGCGATGGCGCTGCCATAGCCGAAGTTCTGGCCACGGAACACCTGCATATAGATCTGGTAGACCAGCGAGGTCGTGGCGTAACCCGGGCCGCCCTCGGTCATCACGTAGGCCAGATCGAAGATCTGGAACGACCAGATGGTGCAGACGATAATCATCATGATGAGGATGGTGCGCAGGTTCGGTATCGTAATGTGGAAGAACTGGCGGATACTGGACGCGCCATCGATGGCAGACGCTTCGTAGAGGTCATTGGGGATGTCCATGATCCCGGCGTAGAAAATGACCAGATAGTAACCCACGCTCTTCCACGTGTTGACAAAGACGATCGTTCCGAGCGCTGTTTTGGGGCTTCCCAGCCAGTTGACTTTTTCGAACCCCAGCGCGCACAGAATGCTGTTAAAGAACGCGTCCGCGTTGGGCGCAAAGAGGAACGAGAAGATCGCGCCGATGAGCGTCGCGGAACACAAAACGGGGATGAACATTGCGCTTCGGACGAACGCGCCGAAGCGGTTTCGGAATTTTGCCGCCAGCACGGCGGCGATGAGCAGACTCAGACCCAGCTGCAGGGGGACAGAAACCAGTACAAAGACAAAGGTATTTTTCAGTGCGGCGCGAACGCCGGTGTCGGACAGTGCGTTTTCAAAGTTTTGCAGCCCGATCCACTGCGGGGACTGAAAGCCGTTGTATTTGGTCATGCTCAGATAGAACGACATGAGGATCGGGACGATGACGAATACGGTCAGTAAGATCAGGCTCGGCGTGATAAAGCCGTAGCCGGTCAGGTTATTCAAGCACTTCTTTTTTTTCATAATGCCTCCTGTTCGCGTCGATCAAACACGGAATACCTCAAAGCGGTCAGGCCCGTTTCCTTGGATATCCGCAGATGACCTCGCTTGCCGCGTCAGGCAGTATTCCCATTTACGGGGGTTTGTGCAGGGATGTGTTGCCACATCCCTGCACAGCAGAGTTCCCAATGATAGCGTATGATTCCGGTGTGCGTCAGTTAAAAGCCTTGTCAGCCTCGGCCTGAATCTGCTGCAATGCTTCCTCAGGCGTCAGGTCGCCCATGACGACCAGCTGCTGGTTGGTGACGATGGAGTCGATGACCACCTGCAGATTCGGGGCGATGGGCAGCGCGTAGCTGTACTCGGGGTGCGAGTTGGCCTGCTCCATGGCCGGATCGATCTGCACGAAGTCATAGGACTTGCGAATAGAGCCGCCCGGATAGAACGAAGCGTAGAACTCTTTCTGCACGTCATACGAACGCACGAACTTCAAAAGCGCCACGGCAGCGTCGGTGTTCTTGGACTGGGCGTTGACCGCAATGGTGTCGACCGGGTTGAACGAAGCACTCTTGACGTTCGCCATCTCGGTGGAGAAGACCCACTTGAACGGGGCATCGCTGAAGTAGCTCGTCGGAGCGTCCAGCGGGGCGATGGCGACCTGACCCTGTGCGACCAGATCAATGTATGCGCTCCACTCCAGACCGAGCGCGTCGGTGGACATATAGCCCTTGTCGACGAGGGTCTTCAGGAAGTTCATAGCCTCGAGCATTTCGGGCGTATTGAGCGTGTAAGCAGTACCGTCCTCGTTGACCATCGAGCCGCCGGACTGATACAGGAACTGCTGGGTGTTGACGATGAAGCTGTTGTTGTTGCCGATCATCGGAGCAAGATAGGTGTACACGTCAGGACGGTTGGTCTTAATCAGCTCGCAGGTTGCAAGCAGCTCATCCCAGGTCGTCGGCAGGTCTTCTTCAGTGATGCCGCAGTCAGCCAGGATGTCCATGTTGTACAGATAGCCACGGTAGCTGGTTGCACCTTCGAACGGGACGGAATAGTGCTTGCCGCCGTAAGCGGTACTCTCCCAGAAGTTCTCGTCGGCGATCTCTTCTTCGCTCCAGTAGCTGGTGACATCGAGCAGGCAGCCCTGGTTGATGAGATCGTACAGGATTTCGTTGGTGGTATACAGCACGTCAGCGGCGCTGCCGGACATGAAGGACGTGGTGTACTTCGTGGCCATTTCAGCCCAGGGGATGATCTCAACCTTGACATCCGCGCCGGTTTCTTCTTCGAACGGAGCGACCTTCTCTTCCCAGAAAGCGGTGTCGGTGGCGTCATCGATGAACGGTGCCAGCCAGATGGTCAGCGAAGTGCCGTCGTAGATCTTGCCCTCAGCGGGCGCTTCCGCTTCCGAAGCGGCGGGCGCGTCGGTCTTTGCCGGTTCGGACGCAGCGGGTTCGGATGCAGCGGGTTCGGTTTTCTGCGCACAGGCCGTCATGCCAAGAAGCAGCAGAACAGCCAACAGCAGGGCGATGAGCTTTTTCATTTGGTTTCCTCCTTAATATAGTTTGGAACTTGAGCCGACGCTTGCGGCTCATGCATTCAGTTTAAACCGCCAATATTCAATTGTATATGGCCGATTCTTTCCGTCAAAATAAACAAAAACCGGGTGGGGATTATCCGTTTTAATTCAGCGGCTTCGATTTATTAACCGATTTTGAACCGGACTTTTCCAAATCCGGCGCGTTTTTGGCAAATAGCACAAATTCGCTGCGCGGATTTTTCACAAAGCAGTTATTTTGCAAACCGGAATCGAAGCGCATCGTCCGGCCGTTCGTCATTTTGCGCACGATGCACGTTCCTGTTCCGGCAGCAGCGCCAGCGTCTGCTCCGCCAGCTCGTCCAGCTTGACCAGACTCAGACCGGGCATGGTTGTCTGGAGCGTCTGGCCGAAGGATTCATACCAGTACGGCGGAATGGCCTCGAAACCGATGCGCAGGCCGACGATCGAGCCGACGTTTGCCGCCGTGCTGTCCGTGTCGAAAGCCGATTCCACGGCCATGCAGATGCTGCGCGCGAAATCGTCCGCGCCGTACAGAAGGCTCGCCGTGACGATCATGGCATTGGGCAGCACCGAACACCAGTCATAGAAGCTGTGTTCGTCATAGTGCCTGTGGATATAGTCCACCGTATCCTTCCACGACGCACCCGCGCGCCAGCGCTGCAAGATGGTGTTCACATCCGCAGCCAGCCGGGACCTGGGCGGTACGACCGAAAGACCGGCCAGCACCACGTCTTCCGGCGTGGGCGCAGTGAGCGCCGCTGCCGTCATCGCCGCGACGAACATCTCGCCGTAGATGCCGTTTCCGGTGTGCGAGATCGACGCGTCGCGCCAGGCCAGTTCCGCCGCGCGCAGCGGGTCACCGGGATTGATATAGCCGAAGAAGTCCGCGCGAATCTGCGCGCCGACCATATGGCTGAACGGGTTCAGACAGCGCGCCGTCTCGGGCGGCTGCATCCCGTTGACTGCGTTTCTGTATGCCACGCGCTCAGCCGTACACGTGGAGATGAGCGGCAGCCATTTCAGCCAGCACAGCAGCACATCTTCCGGCGTGAAGTCCACGCCGTACTCCTGTATCAGCTTCAAAGACAGCACGGTATAGTTGGTATCGTCGTCCCACGGGCAAAAACCCCGGAGCGTGTCAAACCAGCACGCTTTGCTGACCCGATCCATCTCCATGTTGACGAAAGAACCCTGCGGGTGCAGCTGCGCCAGATCGGGCGCGGACAGATACCCACGCAGGGGCAGATTGCCGGTCTGCTTCTGGATTTGCTCGATGTCGTTGCGGCTCATACACTCGACCGGCTTGCCCAGCAGACAACCGGCGATCTTTCCGGCCCACGCGCCTTTGAGATGATTGTGCCACTGCTGCGCGCTGCGCGTCACGGTTTGCTTTTGCGCAGACCTGATGAGAGCGCGGATGGCCTCATAATCGGACGGCTCCTGCCACGCATAGTCGTTTCGCATACCGGCCTCGGACAGTGTGTGCATCAGACGCAGCGCCTGCTCACGCTCGCCGGCGTTTGCCGCCTGCAAACACGCCTCGTGCAGTGCCTGCACGTCATATCCGTCGTCCAAAAGCCGCTGCCACAGGCACAGCAGGTCTTCTTCCGGGGTCAACCATTGTAGATCCATCATATTCTCTCCTTATTCTCTGCTGCGGAAATTGCCGGGGGTCGTGTCTTCGTATTTTTTAAAGACGCGAATCAGCGTCACATCGCTCAGATATCCGACGTTCGCGGCAATGACTTTCAGATTGTCCGACCCGGCCAGCATCAGCCGCTTGGCTTCCTCGATTCGCACACGGTTGAGATACTGAATGACGCTCACGCCGTACTTGTTTTTAAACAGGCGGCTCAGATACGACTGGCTGACACCGATATGATCGGCGATCATATGCAGACCCAGCTGCGGGTTGCGGTATTCCGCGTGAATCATGTCGTGCGCAATCTCCGCGACCTGACGCATATCCACCTTGCGGTTGATGTCCTGATCGATCTGCTGCAACGTCTCGACCAGACGGCGCGTCCAGTCCTTTTCGCCCACTGCCAGCAAAAGCGTGTCGATCTTGCGGCGCGCGGTGTTGCTTTCGTAGGCTTCGTACAGCTTGGCCGTGAGCATATACTTCCGGCACAGCGCCAGCTTGTCGTTGGCGTTGGACAGGAAATCCCGATCCAGCTCCGGCACGAGCGCAATCGCGCTGGTCAGATCGTCCTGATCGACTGCGTCGTTGAACGACCGCAGCGCCGAGAGAATCGTCCTTGCGGCGGGCTTTTGCTCCGGCTGTTTGCCGCAGTAGGGCGCGTACATCTGACTCCATACGCCCGGGATTTCCGTCGGCGCGTTCATGACGGGGCTGATCTGAATCTCGCAGCCGCAATAATCGCGCATGGCCTTTGCGAACATCAACACCGGCCCCTGCTGCGACTTTGTGCGGTTTTCGTAGTTGCACAAAAACACTTCCAGCGCGTCGACCTGCGTCCAGTAGACGACGAAATCGTCGTCATACTCGTCATTGGTAGCCAGATTGAGGAATGCGTCGATCTGCTGGCGGTCAAGTGGCGCATCAGCTTTTGCCGAGCGGGCGATGACCAGCGAGAAGATGGCGTTTTCCAGGTTCAGCCCGTACATTGCGCTGAGAATATCGATATCCTTTTCCGTGCAGTCCTGTTTTTTCAGCAGCTCCTGCAAAAAGAAGGACTTGATCGTCTTGAGCTGTTCCTGCGAGGTGCGCATTGCGTCCTGATTGGCCTCGACCAGCATATCGATCTGCCTGCCGATATAAGACAGATCACGCTGCTGCTGATCGCTGCCGTGGCCGTCGAAGCGCGCGGCGAGCTTGTCCACGGCGGCCTTGTCCTTGCGCGCGTAGTACATCGACAGCCCGATGCCGAGCGTCAGCGCCAGCGCCGTTCCGGCCAGAATGATGGCACTGATGAGCAGCACCGTGTGGTACGCCGTGCCGTAGTCCTGCACCGAGACGAATTTCAGCGGCCACAGCGCAGAGTTGGCCATGTAGACGATCTGCTGCTGTGAGGCGTTTTCCTGCTGGAAAAGCCCGGCCTCGTCGACGAAGGCTTCCTGCTCTCCGGCCGAGGCATAGATCACGCTGTCTGCATCGATCAGTGCCACGAACCGATAGTTCGCCGACTGCACCAGCTCCTCAAATGACGCGCCGAGCATCGCCCCGCCGATCTTCGCGACAAAGATACGCCGGTTTTCGCCCTGTCCGCCGTGCAGAACGCAGTGATAATAATAGACGTTGTTCTGTCCGGCCTCGTCTTCGGCCACAAAGAACCCGTTGCCCGTCCGGTAAAACAGCGTATACAGCCAGGTTTCGTACTGCGTCTGCTGCGGCTCGACGGTGTGGTTTTCGGTCTTGTAATAGACGTAGGAGCTGTACACGCCGTTGCTGCCGACCACGCAGTCCGCGTCCGGGTAATAGACATAGATATCTTCCAGCATACCGTTTGCCATGATAAAATTCCGGATGCTGTACACCAGATCATAGCCCGCGTCCAGTGCAGACGGAGACAGGACGCTCTCGGTGTCATAGCCGTGCATGGCCTTGGACGATTCATTATAAAGCAGTGTCGTGGAGTAATCCTGCAAGCTTTTCAGGCTCTTTTCGATGGCAGTCTGGTAGTACGCCGCGAAGCGGTTGCCGTTGCTGTCCGCGTCCTGCCGAATCTGCCAGATGATGGCCAGCGAGTATGAGACGAACACGGCGGCAATGACCAAAATCACGACCATATACGAGCGCAGCCACCGCAGCCCCGCCCAGCGCGGCTGCGGCATCGTGTCCGGTTTGTGTTTCATACGCGTTGCCTCGCTTTCGTCCGTTCTGTGCTTGTATTATACCGTGCGCACGTCCGGATAACAAGGAACGTTTCCGGCTGCCGGATTTACAATTTTTCTTTTTTGCCCAAAAGCAGACACGAAGTGCTGAAATTGTTAATTCAATTTGCATAAAACCACCTGCGCGCGCGTTCTGCGCAGCGCTGCGTGTGCGCTTCGGCAGACGCGGATACAAGATATTGTGGAGCGCAAAAAGCCGGAGCGCAAGATGGAGCGCGGACGAGAAAAATGGCTGGAAATTGCGTGAAAATCGCAAAAATTGGTTGCATTTTTTATTTTTTATGGTAAACTGATAACATCAGACCCTGTAGTTTGCAAGCAATGCTACAAATTGAAAGAGGTGCAACTATGAAGCGTAAATTAGCAACATTCATCAGTCTTGTGCTGGTTTTGACCCTGCTGCTGTCGATGATCCCGACGGCACTGGCCGCAACCAACACGACAGGCTATTCCTCAACGGTGTATATGGCACCGGGACAGACGGAAAAATTTACATACACCATTCCGACCTCTTCCACGCTCAACAAAGCAAACCTGTGGTGGACCACCAGCAATGCGGAGTACGTGAACGGGAATCAAGGAAAAGGTGACAAGCAAAACGAGTGCGACGTCACTGCGCTCAAGGCCACCGGCAGCGGTTCGGTAGCCATCCGCGTGTTCAAAGATCAGACTACGGCTGAAAAATATGCAAATAATCAATCCGGCAACAGCCCGCTGTACACGTGGAATGTCATCGTAAAAGAGTGGACGGTCAAGCTGACTGCGTCCAGCGGTCTTCTGAAATCCGGCGAGAAAAAGACCCTGACCGCCACGGTCACCGGCCCTAACGGCCACCTCAACGGCGCTGAGGTCGAGTTTAGCGTCTCGGATAAAACCAAGGCGTACTTCCTGGATTCCGCATCGTCGACCGAGGCGGAAAGTATCACCAAGACCATCACTACGACCAACACCGGCACGACCTCGGTCACGGTTACGGCTGACCTGTACGGCGGTTCGCGCAGCGGCGAAGTGACCGTCTGGGCTACGGTCAAAAAAAGCGGCAAGGGCAACTCCGCCGGCGCAGCTTATGATATCAGCACAACATCCAACCCTTCCGCAACTGCCGAATATACGCAGGGCGTTATCGGCCCGGAGGGCTGGGGCATTACCGTTCCCGAGACGCTGACGTTCAAGGTCGGCACGTACAGCCAGAAGTATACCCCGAAGCTCACCAACGGCCTGAGCAAGCCCACCTTTATTTATAAGTATTATATTCCGGGAACTGCCGGCGCAGCGGGCACGTGGGGAAACGCGCATCCTGATCTGGAGATCGGCAGCGACGGCACGGTCTATGCGCGCGCGGTGAACCCCGGCATCAAGGTTCGCGTCTTTGTCGAGGGCTATGAAAACGAGAAGACGCACCCGTATGCTGAGACGCTCTTCACCATCACCAACACCACGGCAAGCGCCGTTGCCATCGACTACAAGGAAGAATCCGTCAAGTTCGCCATGAACAGAGGCGAGGCAGTTCTGGCCTATAAGGACACCAACCCGACAAACGCCGTGACCTTCGACTCCACCGCGCAGATCCTGCCCAGCATCACGCTGGCGGCTACGGTCACCTCGGCCGGTGCAAACGATGCAGAGCGCGTCAGCTGGTCGACTTCTGACCCCAAGGTTGCGAAATTCGGCAGCGAAACCACCTACGTCGGCAAAAACGCGATCGTCACTGCGACTGGCGCGGGCACGGTCACCATTACCGCTGAGATCGACGGCGAGAAGGCCAGCATGACCTTCACCGTCTGGCAGGCGCGCGAGTATGACCGCATCATCACCAAGCCGGACATCCCCACGTCCGTCAGCAGCAGCACCGATGCCTACAACGACTTCAAAGAGCAGCCCGTTACCGTCCATCTGTCCCGTACCGATGGCACGGCTACGCTGTCGATGAAAGACGTTGACTACATCAGCACGAACGCCAGCAAGGTCAAGGTCAGAGGTCTGATCAACGGCTTTGATACCGTCAACAAGATCGCCTATTTCCCCCAGAACGCGGGCAAGACTGACCCGAAGGGTCTTGCGACCATCGAATCGCGCGAAGCTTCGCTGTCGAACATCATGATTACCAGCCAGCCGGAGAACGCGACCTATAAGCTCGACGCGCAGGTCGGTACGCTCTCCATCCGCGCAAACGTCAACAACAGCAGCAACGGCACCTATCTGGCCACATTCACGTGGTACGACAACAACGACAAGGGCATCAAGACCGAGACGGTTCCGTCCAATAAGCAGACCTACACCTCGACGCTGAACCTGTCTGACTATATCCAGAGCGCCGGTTCGTATGGCTTCTACTGCGTCATCGCCGACAACCGCGGCAACACGGTCAAGAGCCGTACCGCCCTTGTTACCATCGGCGGCGACTACAACGTCAAGATCACGGCGGCCAACACCAGCATCAAGCCCGGCGACAGCCTGAGCCTGAGCGCCGTTGCCCAGCAGTATAACCCCACCAAGAAAGCCTACACCGACGTGACCGGCAACTATACCCTCACCTGGACGGTCAGCGACACGTCCGTTGCCACCATCACCGGCAACGGCAAGAGTGCCACGCTCAAAGCCAAGTCCGGCGGCACGGTTACGGTCAAGGCCACGACCACCATCGACGGCAAGACCTACGAAGGTTCGCAGTCCATTACCATCACTGTCCCCACCGCAGAAGATGTGCAGCTGATGCTGCAAGAGGGTGAAAACTACGTCATGCTCGACGGCGGCAAGCTCTCCGACGCAGTCAAGGCCGCCTGCAACACCACGCCCAGCACATTCTCCTTCACGCAGCCGACGGGCGGCACAATCTACACCAGCAACTCCCTGACCAGCTCCGTGAGCGCTTCGAACAAGTATTCTTCCAGCGACGTCAGCCGCATGGCGTTCAAGCCGTCGAGCAAGTCTGGCAGCTATACCATCACCTACGCCGCTTACGGCACGGACGGCCAGCTGGCTACGGGTAAGATCGTCGTCATGACCAACGCCGGTTCGGTCAGCTACCACATCAGCGCCGGTGAGAGCCAGACCATGCAGGTCAGCGACTTCCGCAACGTCTACGGCTCGGGTCTGAGCTACGTCGTCTTCGGCACGGCCAGCGACTCCAGAGGTACGCTCTACAAGGGCAAGACCGCCAGCGCCGGTAAGGTCGGCAGCGAATCGTTCTACGCTTCGTCCGGCACGAACCTGCTCGGCAACGTCACCTTCATCGCCGGCAGCAGCACCGTCAAGTACACCGTCACCATTCCGTTCACGGCTTACGGTACGAGCGGCACGGCCTACGGCAACCTCGTGATCTACGTCAATGACACGCACTCGATCTACACCACAGGTGCTACGTTCAAGTCCATGGCCATTGCCGACGAGATCGCTCCGGACTCCGGTGCATCGAGCGCGTATGTCACCATCGACAGCGTCATTGGCGGCCAGCTCTATACGCAGTATTCCAGCATCAAGTCCTGCACTGCCCTCAATACCAGAGATTTCGGCTCGACCAAGTTTTACCTGTCCGGTTCGAACAGCATTGATAACCTCTATCTGCTGCCCGTTGCCGACAGCAAATCCGTCGAAGTGAACTACACGCTCAACGGCTCGGAAAAGGGCACGATCAAGTTCAAGGTCATCCAGCAGACCTCGTCCAACAAGTTCAATGACATGGCCGGTTCGAGCAAGTGGGCGGCCAACTCGGTCGACTTCATGTACTCCAACGGTCTGGTCAACGGCGTGACCACCACGTCCTTCGGCCCCGACCAGAACATGACCCGCGCCATGCTCGTCACCATCCTCTACCGCGCGGCGAACGAGCCCACCGTGACCGGCATTGCCAACAAGTTCACCGACAACAAGGAAAACCAGTACTATTATAATGCAGTCCTGTGGGCATCGAGCAAGGGCATCGTCAACGGCGCGACCGCCACGACCTTTGACCCGGACGGCAAGATCACCCGTGAGCAGATCGCGGCCATCCTCTACCGCTACGCCGGTTCGCCGACGGTTAGCACCAGTGCCCTGAGCGGCTACAGCGACCAGTCGCAGATCAGCACCTACGCCGTCACTGCCATGCAGTGGGCAGTCGGCACGGGCATCATCACCGGTATCTCCAACAACGGCAGAACGACCCTGTCCGCCAAGAACAACGCAACGCGCGCACAGGTTTCCGTGATGCTCCACCGCTTCCTGACGTTCTAAGCGGTTTTCCAACCAACGCAAACCGACCCTGTGACCATCCGGTCACAGGGTCGGTTTTTTGCTCAGTGCTTTGCACCGTACAGCATCGGCTGAAGCTGCCGCCCGGCAAGCGCCGCATCGAGCGTTTCGGGCAGGAGCGAAAAATCCGCGACGAGCGAACGCGGCTTTTGCACCGCGCTGTCCTGCCCAAAGGGGACAAAGTAGAAATTGCGGCGATTGAGCAGCGCGCCGATGCTGGCCGCGTTGCCCGAAAGGCCGTCATTTGTCGAAACGGCAACGATGACCGGCCGCTCGTTGCGCAGATGAGCCTTGACCGCCAGCGTCACCGCGCTGTCTGCCACCCCGGCGGCGAGCTTGGCAAGCGTGTTGCCCGTACACGGCGCGACGACGAGCGCGTCGAGCAGCTTTTTTGGACCGAGCGGCTCGACTTGCGAGAGCGTGTGCAGCACCGGCTGCGCGCAGAGCGCTTCGAGCCGTGCGCGGAAGTCCGCCGCTGCGCCAAAACGCGTGTCGGTGGCGTAAACCGTTTCGGACATCAGCCCGAGGAAGCTGAATTTCTCACCGTCAAGCCGCGAAAATGCGTCCAAAACGCGCGAAAACGTGCAAAATGAGCCGCACATCGCAAGCCCGATCGTCTGTTTTTTCATGCAAATTCCCCCAATTGCAGCGCCCGGCCAAGCGCGCGGCAAATACAGGCCGCCGCTTCCTCTGGCGCATATTTGCCCGGCAGCCCCGGCGCGGCAAGATAGCTCGCCCGCGCCCGCGCCTCGGCGCAGAAGCCGCCCGGCGCGCTGGCCAGCTCCAAAAGAAGACACGCCGGGCGGGCGCTTTGCAGCTGCGCGGGCGTGACCAGCTGCGCCGGAACGGTGTTGATCACCGCATCGAAGGGCGCAAGATCACGCAGCGCGCGCGCCGGTTCTGCGCTTTCGCACCCCAGCAGCCGCGCCAGCGCGCGATCACGCGGGTTTCTGGCCGCCACGCATATGTGCGCGCCCAGCGCCGGGAGCTTTTGCGCCAGCCGCCCGGCAATGCGCCCAAAGCCCAGCAGCAAAACCCGGCTGTGCATCACCGGCCGGTGCAGCCACTGCATAAGCAGCGCCAGCGCACCCTCGGCGCTCAGTTCCGCATTTTCCAGCAGCAGCGTTTCGTCCTGCGCATAGTCGAACGTGCGCACCGCGCGGCGCGCGAGTGCCGTCTGCGCGAGGGCAAGCCCACCGCCGCAGACCGTACAGCCGGGCGTGGCCGCGTCGAGAATGTCGCACAGCGGTATGCCGCCGCCCGTCGCGCGTACCGTATCCGCGGACGAGAGTGCAGGCAGCGGCAGCACGATCACGTCTGCGGCGTGAACGCAGGCGCGCAGCGTCGGGGCATTGTCTGCTTCCGGCACGGCAAAGGTGCTGACCTCGTGGCCGAGTGCTTGCAGCTGCCGGGCGAGAAACATCTGACGTAGATCGCCGCCGATGACGGCGAAAGTTTTGCGCACGGAGCATCCCTTCTTTCTGCGCATTCTATGCCGCGCGGCAGAAAAAAGTCCCTGCCGGACAGCGGCAGGGCAGGATGGAAATACGGTATCTTTCTTTCGGCGGCTTTAACCTATGAACCACTGCGCCCAGTAGCCGCCGTCGGCAACATGACCCACGCCGAGCGTGGTGTAGCTGCTGCGCAGTATGTTCGCGCGGTGCGTGGCAGACTGCATCCACGCGGCCATCACGGCAGCCGGTGCGTCATACCCCATAGCGAGGTTCTCACCCGCCGTGCGGTAGGAGATACCGAACGCGTGCATCATGTCGAACGCCGAGCCGTAGCGCGCGCTCTCGTGCGAAAAGTACCGCGCGTCGTGCAGATCCTGCGCTTTGCGCTGCGCGCAGTCGCACAGCGCCTGATCTAAGTGCAGCGCGGCCAGACCGTACTGTGCGCGCGCCGCGTTGACGAGCGCGAGAAGTTCCTGTGCGTAGGCGGACGCAGCGCTCTGCGGCAGCGTTTCGCTTTGCTGCGGCTGGCTCACGGCATCGGACACAGCGGACGCATACGAGCAGTCGCACTCCGATGCATTCGCACCCGACCGGGCGAAAGCCATCGGGGCGCACAGCGCTGCGCATAACAGCAGCGCAAGGATGGATGCGGGGATCTTTCGTTTCATGGCAATACCTCCTTGCCTTCCGTTTTACACCCGTTTTCGGACAAAAACAAGCGGTAAATCCTGCCGCCTGCGGCGAAAAGGCGCGCAAGGGCTTGTGTTTTCAAGGGATTTTTGCTATACTGTCTGCATGGCAGAAATGATTCCCAGCGAGGTGAGACAGATGCAGCAGCATGGATTTATTCAGGATATGCTTGATGTCAAGGTGCTGATCCTGTTCGTTATGGCCAAGCTTTCGTATCCGGTGTCGTTGCAGAAGATCTATGAGCTGTGCTATCAGGATGACAAGCTGAGCTATTTCGATGTCAGCGTTGCCGTCCCGCAGATGGTGCAGAGCGGTCACTTGCAGCAGCTCGATGGTGAGCGCTACAGCATCACCGACAAAGGCCGTGAACAGGAAGAGGTCACGCGCGATGCCATCGCCTATCCCGTGATGCAGCGCGCGCTGACAGCGGTGCAGCGCTATAACGACCGGATGCAGCGTAAAAACCTCATCGAAACGGACGTGCAGCAGACCGAACAGGGCGATTTTCTCGCGCGGCTGTGCCTGCGCGATGATGCGGGCGTTTTGATGCGGCTGGAGCTTTCCGCGCCGACACGTTCGCAGGCGCGTGGTCTGGCGCGCACGTTTGAAAAACAGGCCGATACGCTCTACCAGCTGGTGCTTGCGCACACCCTGGCCGAAGCGGAGGATGACCATGCGGACATTTGACAAAGCAGCCGAAGTCCTCACGGCCTGGATGGACGAGCGTGGCCTGAGCGCCGCAGAGCTTTCGCGGCGCACCGGCATCGACGCGGGAATCTTGCGCAAGATCATGACCGGCCGCGAAACGTCCATTTCCACGCGAAATATGATGACGCTGGCGCAATATTTCGGATGCAGTATGCAGGAATTGATCGATACCTTTTCCAAAACGTGAGCATTGGACTGTTCATACAATGTTCATGCGAGAAAAACGGGTTCTGTATTGCAATTTGACGGAAGCCGTGCTATACTATAGCCACGGGGAGCGATCCCCGGGAAGTATGGAACCACGAAAGGAGCGGTTACAATGAGATTCCAGTACACCGAAAAGAAGGTCACCCTGCCTGAGAACGTTCACAAGTACGCCGAGAAAAAGGTCATGAAGCTCGAACGGTTCTTTGGCACCGACGCCGACGCTCTTGTCACCTTTAGCGTTGAGAAGAACCGCAACAATGTCGAGATCACGGTTCACGCAGCCAACACCTACTTCCGCGCCAGTGAAAGCACGTCCGATATGTTCGCGTCGATCGACGCGGCCGTAGCAACCATCGAGCGCCAGATCCGCAAAAACAAGACCCGGCTTGCTCGACGCCTGCGGCAGGACGCATTCGTCCGCACCCCGGACGAAACTTCGTTTGCAC
This sequence comes from uncultured Oscillospiraceae bacterium, assembly GCA_964434135.1. Lineage (GTDB taxonomy): Bacteria > Bacillota > Clostridia > Oscillospirales > Oscillospiraceae > CAG-170. Next base: position 438 of record CAYSTN010000004.1, on the reverse strand, counting down.
CCGACGAACCCGAAGAAAGTACCTTCGAGCTGGTCAGAACGAAGAAGTTCAACATGAAGCCGATGACCCGCGAAGAGGCCATCCTGCAAATGAACCTGCTGGAGCATACGTTCTTTGCCTTCCGCGACGAAGATCACAATGGCGCGTTCGCTGTCGTTTACAAAAGAACCGACGGCGGCTACGGACTCATTGAGGACGAGGCTTAACGGCTCTGTAATATCGACCGGCCACCTCTCGGGGTGGCCGGTTTTTGCGTGAAATCTGAGCCGATGAAAGGCAAAGACAATTCTGGCCAAAACAGACAAAAAACAGGGCATGGTTTTTGTGCAGTATTTAACATAAGTTTTTGTTGACTTTTCAATAAGTTTTTGTTATTATAGCAAAGCGTTCTGAACGGGGCGCGGCATTGGAGAGGGATCAAGAAAAAAGCCGACGGGA
>CAYSTN010000003.1:0-51999 GCA_964434135.1 uncultured Oscillospiraceae bacterium | reverse complement strand
TGGTCGAAACGCTGTTCGGACCCGTCGCGCCCTGCGGGCCGGTCGCACCGGTGTCGCCTTTGTCTCCCTTATCGCCCTTGTCGCCCTTCGCGCCTTTGAGTGCGGCAAGCTGCTCGGCGCTAAAGTCCGAATACGTAAACGCGTCACCTTTTTCACCCTTCGCACCGGCCGCACCCGTCGCGCCGGTGTCGCCTTTGTCTCCCTTATCGCCCTTGTCGCCCTTCGCGCCTTTGAGTGCGGCAAGCTGCTCGGCGCTAAAGTCCGAATACGTAAACGCGTCACCTTTTTCACCCTTCGCACCGGCCGCACCCGTCGCGCCGGTGTCGCCTTTGTCTCCCTTATCGCCCTTGTCACCCTTCGCGCCCTTGAGCGCGGCGAGCTGGGCGGCAGTGAAGTCCGAATAGGTAAACGCATCACCTTTTTCGCCCTTCGCACCGGCCGCACCCTTATCTCCTTTCGGTCCGACCGATCCTGTCGGTCCTGCGATGCCTCGCTCACCGCGCGATGGTTTCCCGGAGTCAACGAATGCGCCCTGTGTGCCATCCCATACATACCAGTTGGAGTTGTCACCGATATAGCTGGCTCTGCCCGCTGCCGACACAAGCGCGGAAGCGGCTGCATTGATGAGTTCAACCTCGGCATCGGTGAGAGTTTCAGCCAACGTGTTGATCGGCACACGGCGCACCTTGCCGCCGATCGAGGCGAGAATAAAGTCTGCAACTGCCGCAGAAGCGACAATCGGTTTGGAATTTACGTTTTCTACAGCCATACGATCACCCCTTACAATTCTGTGACGAGCGCCTGCGGCATGATGGCTGCATTCTTCCGGTTTTCTGTGATGGCGTTGATCTCGCGCATGACGCAGTTCGTAAAGGACAGGTCTGCGGTTACAACGCCCATATGCGACAGCAGCCGGAGACAATAGATGTTCATCGCATCCTTGATGCGCCCGCAGCTGCAGCGCTTATTCTGGTCAAAGATTGCTTTGACGCGCGCAATCTTTTCATCTGGCGTCAACGCCATCAGCGACTTCCGCGCGAAGAACATCTCAATGGCTGCGGCAAAGTGGCTATACGCGACAACATCAGAAAGACCGATGGCAGCGTACTCTGCTTTGACGCAGAGCGCAGCCTTTTCGGGCGTGATCTCACCGCCATACATCCGCTTGTTGTAGCAGACGATAATCATGTTCAGCGCGTCAACCAGTTTGTCGATGCTGCTGCCGATTGCCGCACGAAGCTCGCTGCGCTGCTCCGCAGAAACGGTGTCCGTCTGCAAAGCAATCGCCAAATTCGCCGCAGCGATTTCATATTTGCTTGCAATTTCCAAGATTGATTACCTCCTTACATTGATACGCTGGTGCAATTGGCACCACAATAACCACAGGCTGTCTGGCACGAGGTCGTACAACCGGAAGAACAAAGTCCAAGGCACGAACCAACGCATCCAGTATCACCACACGTCACAGTGCAGGATGTTCGGCAGCTGCCGCTGCAAATTCCCGAGCAGCTGCCCGAACAACCGCCTGAGCATCCGTAACAGCTTCCGTCACACGATCCGGAACAACCGCTTGTACAGTTACCGCCGCAGCCGGTACAGCCGCCTGTACACGATCCACTGCAAGTGTTCGCGCAACCGCTTCCGCAGCCGGTGCAAGAACCCTGACACTGACCGCTGCAGGTCGTTTTGCACTCACCCGTACAGTCACCGGAGCAGCCGGTGTAGCACGCGCCCGTACAGGACGTTTCACAGTCCCCCTGCGTTTTGTCTGTCATGGGGCGGGATTCAAACAGCGTCAACGCTGCTTCAAATCCTGTGATGTCTTCATCGAACACGATTCTGCGTCCGTCAAGGCTCGGTACTTTTTCACTGTGGATCTTCGACAGCGGCAGCGCCAGCTTCTCATAATGCTCGACATCGACCATATGATCTTCTTCCGGGCTGTTCGTGTATTCGTATTTTTCACCGCCATACTCCGCAACAGACCCGGTGTGGCAGCGGCGAAGACATTCGGCTTTTACGCGCGCTTTCAGTTCGGCAAAGCGTTCAGCTTCAATGTACGCCATATTCAGTCCTCCTCTGAAAGAGCCTTGATGCGCGCCAGATCCGCAGGGGAAATGATCTCCAGCGCCCATTCGTCCGGGATGTCCAGGCGGTATCGCGCTGCGTCTTTCTGCTTCCGATGCAGCTTGTTCCAGTAGTAGGCGTTTGCCAGCGCGCGAGCCTTGTGCATCGGGCAGATGTACGTCACACGCTTATCCGGTGTTCCCGTGCATTGATAGTTGTACGCGCTGCACCAGCTACAGCCAGATGCAATAGAGCAGTTGATGCATTCATCCGTTGACTGGCTACAACGTGTAACTGCGGCCATTTCTTCAACTCGCGCCCGATGCTCCGGAAGAATCATAATTCCGTGATCTAAATCACCAATTGCATATGGTTTTTGTGCATCGCCGAGAGATGTTTCCATGTACCGCAAGCATGGAAAAAACACGCCGTTGCAGTCAACAGCCAGCATCAGGCCTGTGCCGCCGCACCAGTTCCGGTTATCATCAGCCGGAAGCGGATGCCCAACACTCGCGTCGAAGATCGAAAGATAGGGCTGCTCATCGAGTGTCAGAATATAATCTGCCAGCTGCTTGAGCTGCGCATAAAGTGTAGCTGCATGGTCGAGCGTCCAGCCTTTTTCGTAGACGCAGTTCAGGTTGATTGCGCGATAGCCAGAGTTGAGTAATCCAATCACGGCTTGGTACAGATAGCCGACATTGCCCGGGGCAATGGTCATCTTCGAGCCGATCGTATGTCCCTTTGCCATGTAGTCCTTAGCTGCTGCAATGGCAAGGTCATAGCTGCCAGAACCGTCCGGGAACACGCGGCAGGAATCGTGCAGCTGCCTATCTCCGTCAATGCTGACAGAGAGCGACAGGTGATCTGCCCACTTATCCAAAAACCGCTGCACCTCCGGTCGGAAGTACAGCGTTCCGTTTGTGGACATAGAGGCTTTCCAGCGTGTCGCCCATGGATGATGCAGCCGGAATACCTGCTCTACAAAATAGTCGAGAATCTGATCGACAAGTTCCACTTCAAGCAGCGGTTCGCCGCCGATGAAGTCCAGCACCACACCAGCCGTTTCTGTGGATGTGATGTATCGGTTCGTCCGCGCGTCTGCGGCAAGCAGCATATCGACCACCGCCTTTGCCGTTTCAAACGTCATCTTCCGATGTGTCTTGCAGCCCTGATAACAATAGCTGCACCGCAGGTTGCAGTTCTCCGTCACCTGAAACGTGATGCACTTGGAGTGTGGGGAGTTGATTCCGAGTTGAATGCCGGGGATGGGAAACAGTCGCGCCAGCATATCCGTAAAGGTTTCCTGTGGCCTAATCATCGTCTGCCTCCCTCGGCGTCACGGTCACGGTTGCGGTCGAAAAGTCTAGCGTCCAACAGACCGCAGCGTTTCCGGCAGCGGGGATGACATAGTTCCGTTCCAGCTCCGCTTTGGCTACTTCATATTCCTTGCTCTTTTTGAGATAGTTCTGCATCCATGCGTTATACGCATCGGTATCTTTCAGGCCCTGCTTTGCCGCCATGAGCAGCAGATCCTGAATGGCGCTGCGGTCATAGTGCAGTGCCTCGATGTAATTGGACAATTCTGCGTCGATCTGAATTTTCATTGTGCGTCCTCCCAAGATCAAGAATAGGCGACCGGAACGTGTTCCCAGTCCGTGCCGTTCCAGTATTTAAGGCCACCGGTTACCGGTGTCGGGTCAATCCAGAAAAGATTTTTCTGTGATGGTGGGGTCGTGCCGGTTGCGAACATGGATAAACTGGACAGCTTCATAAAGAGCGGCGCGGAATCAGGACCTTGCGTCAGCAGCGAGATTTCCGTTGGCGCTGCAACCTGCGCAAACGTTTTTTCCGTATCTGCGAACACGATGCAGTTCTTCGTCCATTCGCTGCGCCCCGTGCCGCCGCGCTGGACGATCACCGTACCATCGTTGATGTCGGTGGCGCTGTGTGAATGCTTGGACGCAGCGGCGCCAATGTCCTTGGCGCTCACTTTATGCGGATTTTTGAAATTTGCCAGGTGGTCTTTCAGAAGTGAGATCGTTTTTGCAAGCTTTCCAAGAATCGACCCCATTTTTTCGCCGGAGGAAATCTCAGAAAGTTCATTCGCTGCGGTGAAGGTTGGTGTTTGATCGGCGAACGCCTTGTTCTCTACATTGCCAAGACCAATCTGTTCTTTCGTCACGCCATGTGGATTTTCTTTGTCATTCTTGTGGTTGTTGAGTTCGGTAACAGTTGCATAAACCAGTGTCTCGCCAAGCACCGCAGAAACGTCTTCTGCCTCACTAACAAACACCATGAAGTCATACTGCGATTCCTGCAATCGCTCCACAGTGGGATTGATATAGTCGGCTTTTTCAAGCTCTGTTTCTTCCCAGATGCAGTAGCACAGCTCCTTCGAGTCATCGTCCGGATCTTGGACATAGATACCGATCTCTGTAGCCCAGAAATCAGTGATCTCCAATTCACAGTTCTTAAATGACACAGTAAGCGTGATATAGCTTCCGCTGCGAACTTTCGATTCAACTTCCAGCGAGAACAGAGGGTTCTGCAGATCATTCGCGCCGCTGCCAGGCGTACCGTTTCCGTACTTGATTTTTGTGAATACGATCGAATCGCCCATCAGGCCGCGAAGCAGGACATTATATCCATCGGGCGTTAACCAATGCGACGTCATAAAGTCGCCTCCTTGTCCATCATAATCAGGCCAGCATCCCAGTCGCAAAGCGCGTTGTCCAGCTCGTCACCCATGATATCGATATCCGTATCTACATCATCGGTTGACATTTTGAACTGCTTTGTGACCGACATGACTGCGCCATAAAACAGCGTCAGCTCCCGTACAGAGATCGCGCGAATGCTGTCAAGCACTGCGCTTTTTCGGCTGACCACGTCGAGTATTTGCAGGAACGTGCGGATGTTGTCGTTGACTTGCTGGATATCCACATCAAAGATCCGGTAATGATTCGGCTCACCGTCATACTCAAACCATTCCTGCACCTTGCCTGAGCCAAACGAGGTGGAAAGCGCCAGTTCGACGGCGTACTTTGTGCCAAGGTGACGCCGGACGTGCCAGGACTCGCGGAACGTAGCACGTTTCTGCTCAATATCCCAGTCGTTATCCCACCAGCTTACGCCGAAGTCATGTGCAAGCTGGTCGAGAATATTCTCTGGCAGCGTGTCGATGTGCTGATAGATCATGTTCTGCTCGATCTCAGCCGGGCGCGCTGTCAGAATCTCCGCAACGCCCGTTGCAAGGGCGAGCATCTTTTCGTCTTGCCGCAGCACATCGGGCAGGACGTTCAGCAGGCTTTCAACGCTCAGGCCGTACTGCTTATTCATCCTCGTACCCTCCGTTTACTACCGTCTTCGTGTCGAACTGCGCGATCTGCGGTGCGGCATTATTCTTGCCGCCCTCAAGTACGGTATAGGCTGGCGAGCGCAGGACGATACGCTTGACGCCTGTATGGAACAGGAGATCTCGCAGTTTATCAGGATTGATATCGCGGCCGAGCTTTCCGCTTTGCCATGCAATATATTCTTGCACAGCAGCATTTACCGCATCCTGAATCGCTGTGCCGGAAAGCATGGTGTCGGTCGGAACGTAATATGTGAAGTCGATGTCATAGGACACAACATCGGGGTCTTTCACGCTAACATAGTCCGCAAGTGGGCGTACCTTATCTGCATTACAGGCCGACAGAACCGCGTTTTTGATTTCTGTTCCAGCAATTGTGCCATCGTTCATCAGCACATAGATATCAACATGGCCTGCGCCATCAAATGTCAGTGCAACATCGATCTGTGTAGCGCTCGCCAAAGTGCCGCCTGCGGCAATTGCAATCCGCAGCAGGCCGTTTTCGTAGGTTACGGAATAATCCGTGTCGGCCGAAGCCGCCGTGCTGCTTCCGTGCGCGTAAACGACCAGAGAGGAAAGATCAATGGTGTCACCGCCCCAAAAGGCATATTTCGTGCCGCCTTTCGTGAAAAGATCCAGCGTCGCCTTTTTCACGACAGCCGGGCGAACCGCCTGCACGTCGGCAATTTCGGTCGAAACAGATTTTGCGTGGTAGATATACGAGCCGACTGCGCCGGCTGTTGAAAATGCGAACATGGATTCTCGCATCAGCTCATAGAACTCATCGTCTGTTGCAATTTCCGAGCCGTCATCCGAGGCGGTGATATTGGTGCAGGAGGTGTAGTAGTCGAAGACATCGACGATCACGTTGATCTGCCCGATGGCATAGCCGTTGCCGACCGTGCCGTTTGTCTGGCAGCGGATTGCGGTATCAACGTAGGTTTCGCCCGCACTGATATAGGCGTCCGCCACCGTTTCCCAAATCAGCGTATTGCTGGGGTCTGTGACGCGCGTACCTTTCGGAACGAGGATCGCAAACGTCTGCGCTTCGGAGATCATGAACCTCTCCGTGCAATAGGCGGGTTTTGCCTGCGGCCGCTGCTGCAGATAATACAGTTCGGCCAGCGCGTCAAGGTTTTTGCCCTCTGCGCGGCTGGGAATGTTTTGGTTCGCGGTGTAGTTGTTCAGCACCCGCTCCTGAATGATGACGTTCGCCACCCACTGCGTAAACAGTTTTTCCGGGGTGGCCGGGCGCACGCTTACGCCAGTCAGTTTTTCATAGACGGCTATCAGATAATTCGTGATTTCCGCTGCGTCCGTCGATACGAATTGATATTCTGCATTACGACTCATCGATGATTTCCACCTCCACCACAGGTATCAATTTGCCCTGCATTTCGCCTTGCGTATCAAAGTCAACACTTATAACGCGCACACGCGGCTCATATTCTTCAATCGCCTCGCGGATCTGCGAGAACAAGAGTACCTTTGCAGCTGGAATCGGGCGATCAATGAGCGTTGCGTCAATGCCGAAGTCACGGTACATCGGGCACGAGCCTTTGATCGTCCGCAGAATGATGGACACGTTCTGCAGAATGGATTTGACGGTGTCGGGTTCATTTAGGCTGATCGCGCCGATTTCCGACATTGTGATTTTGTACCCCATAGTCACCTCACCGTAAATACTCTTGAAGTGAAATGCTCAGCGTTGCGCCGATGATATTTCCGTGGCCATCAAAATGTTTTGCCTTAACCTTGTGGCTCAAGATCGTCCAGCGGTATCGACCGTAGCTGTGATTGCCAATTACCAGCGCCAGCGTTGCGCCGCTGCGCTCCAAGTCCGTCAGATTCCAGATTTCCGACATGGGATCAACGCCGAGCGAGGCAAGGAGCTGAATATCAAAGGTGATCTTCGCAAGGTCTGTCCCGGTATACTCCGATATGCTGTTTCCGGCATGGAGATCGTGGGTGGCGTATCGAGCAGAGCCAGACCAGTTAAGGCTGCTGATTGTCTTTACCTGCCGCGAAGATGTGGAAAAGACAATATTTCCGAGTGCGCCAACAATCATCCGATACCTCCCAGCACAAAGCCGTCACCGTTAAACACCGGAAGATATAACGTAAGCACTGTATCGTTGACCTTGGGCATCCACGGCTTGATGACAAGATCATGCTGATGCCCCTCTTGCAGTTCCGTCTTCTGCGGCGCGGCGTCGTAGTTCGGGATATGCGGGTGTGTGTCCAGTACATAAAGCCAGCCGGACGTCATATTGCAGTCCTGAAACTTTACGCGCGCCTTGCGCTTGGCATTGTCGATGTCCGTCACGGTTCCGATGCGGACAAGCCGCTTGAGTACCTTTTCAGCGTCCATCTTAATATCCCTCCAGTACCATTCGCAGAGAGATCTGCGTTGTATAGCCACCGCTGTCCAGCTTGTGAACAGTCTGCTTGATGATGTACCTACCATCGTAGCCGCCCCAGCCTTTCAGCGCGACAGTAACGCCCGCAACGAGGTCTGTGTTGCCGGGCAGCAGGAATTTCGCCTGGCGGCAGAATTTGTTGTGCAGCCGGAGATTCTTCTCAGCCAGTTCTTTCGCTTCGTCTGCCGTTTCAACCTTTGCCGTAAGTTCGAGCTGCTGATTGTTCGGGTCTTCGGTGTAACCGTCAATTTTTGCGATGCCCTCAATGCATTGGCCGGTTTCGGGATTGACGTAAGAAACCCGGCAGGACGCATATTGCACATCGGCTGCGCTGTTGTCAAGCTGATACGTCTTGTAGCTGTGGTCATAGCGCTTGATCGTGATGATCTCCGGTTTCTGCTCATACTTGCGCTGGTCGAACAGCACAAGGATTCGGTTCGTTGCTTTGAGAGAGATGCCCGCATCATGGCATAGCTGCGACAAAAATCCAATGTCGCTCATGTCGATCTGCTCCACTCTCTCATAGTACGGATCGCTGTCCGATTCATACATACACGTCATGCCGCCGTTCCCGGCAATCTCGTTTGCAATGCCGGACAGCGTATAGCTTTCCCAGGCCTTGCTCTTGCAGGTTTGCCGAAGCTGCGAGGAAAACGGGATGGACGAGCCTTTGATGCAGACCGTATTCGGCGGTCCGCTGCAGGAGATATGGTCGAGTTCAAATTCTCCGCACGGCAGAACCGCATCAGAGCCATCGCTGTTCCAGTTCTCCCGGACGAACACAACGTCCATGGCGAGCCGTTCTTCTGATTCCCCGGACGATGCGCTTTGATCGCCAGACGAGGCAGAAGACGCGGAACTACCGCTTTGTGTATTTGCCTGCGCGGAGGACGCGGAAATGCCCTGTACCGAACCGCCGATTCTGCCCCAGCTGATAATGCCAGCTCTGCGGGTGTTGATGTCTGTGATCTGGACGCGCGCGCCGGTTGCGTTAATCATCTGACCGTTCCCCATGTAGATGCCCACATGGTCAACAACGCCCTGCGTTCCGAAGAAGATGAGATCGCCCGGCTGCGCGGTGGCTTCGTTGACCGGCGTTGCCAAGTCCTTGTAGCCTTGCGCGGTCGTTCGCGGAACGGTAATCCCGGCTTCGTTGAGCGCATAGTAAACAAGACCGGAGCAGTCAAAGCCGCTCGGATCGCTGCCGCCCCACACATACGGCGTACCGAGATACTTGCTCGCCTCGCTGACAACATCATCACCGGACGCGCTCCCGCCAGAAGATGACGCCCATGAAAGATTCTCGGAAATTTCATCGAGCCATTGCGTGAGCCACAGATCGTCACGATCCTGAATTTTGATCTGAAGATCGTCCGTTTCATCTTCTTCGTTGTCGGTGTAGGAAATCGACAGAAGATATGGCTGAATAGACTTCGTGATATTGACGCCGCCGAAAGAAACCTCGGCTTTCGTGCGCCGGGCAAGATTCCGATTGCTCATTTCTGCACCTGCTTCCACGGCGGCAGCGTAGACACGCTGCGCTCCCGCACGTCCGGGATTGTCAATTCAATGCCAGACGGAAAAGAAAAATATCCGAGCAGCGAACTGTTGGCGTTCATCAGATCGTCCGTATAGTCAACGCTGCCCATTTCGTTGTAGGCAATCATATCCCACATATCACCCTGAACGGTTGTATAAATCCTGCTCATCTGTACGCTCCTCGTAGTGCGTCAACCTTGTCTTCCCGGATGACTGCGCGGACCTGTTCGGCAAATTCTTCTCCGTAGGCTTCGAGCCGTGTCATTACGCCGTCATTGACGTCGCCCTCGACCGTGATGTTCACCTGCACAGGCGTTGCGCTGTCGGTGGTCGATGTCATGGCTTCAATGGCACTATGGGTGTCTGCCGCGTTGAGGACGGTTTCACCGCCGCGCATTATCACAAATTCAGGACCTTCTTCGCCAACAAGGGCAAGACCGGCGTCGGCATAGTCCGTGCCGGTGGCATATCGGGAAATCCCGCTCATGCGCCGGTTCGGGGAAGTGCTGCTGTAATACCCGTTGCGGTTGAGCGCTGCAAGCGCGGCGCTTCCGAGCCGAGAATACGCTTGCTGCACGGTTGTCAGCATTCCAGACGCGCCATCAATAAAGCCCTGAATGGTGGCGCGTCCGCTTGCTTCTGCTTCCGAGCCAAGATCCATTGCAGCAACGTCATCTTCCAGTTCACTCTGGATAAGCCCCATCTGTTCAGAGAAATGGCTCTGGAAATCTGCCACGCTTTCGGCGGTTTTCTCCTGTTCCTCCTGCAATGCTTTCCAGCTCTCAACCATCTGGCGAAGATCTTCGTCACTGGCCGCAGCCATGCCCGCGATCGCATTTACGCTGTCGGCGCTGCCATCGGCAAACGAACCGATCACGCTGGTTAAGCCCTCAATATCGCCAGCACGTTCACGGAGAGACGCGAGATTTTCGTTGTAAGACTGCCAGTGAGAAATCTGTGCTTCCAGATTGGTGTTGATCGTACTGGCTGACGTTGCAACTGTTTCGTCTACTTCACTCCACAGTGAATACTGCCCATGAATGCTTTCATAAGCAGCGGCATACGCGTCCGTATAAGCTTCGGCAAGCGCCGAGACCCGTTCCTCAACATCGCTGATCACCGCGCCCAGCTCTTCCTGACCCTGGGCAGCACTGTTTGTTGCCTCTGTCGCTTCTTCGGTGGTGCTTGTCAGATTTGCAACAGCTTCTTCGGCAAGCGCGATTTCGGCCTCTGCCTCCTGCAAAACCTCATTATCTTCATCAATGGCCTTTTGATAGGCATCCACAGCATCCTGCGCTGCCCACACATCATCCGCAGCCTGTTCAAGCTTCCGGTTCAGTTCTTCCGTCGTTTCTCCGAGCCACTGGCTTGCATCGGTAAGAAGCCCAGTTTCCTCGTAGTAGTCCTGAACTTTCTGATTGGCTTCCTGATAGAGCTTGTTCTGCCGTTCGAATTCATCGTTCTGCGCTTTTTGCGCAACGGCCAATTTGCCCTCTGCGTCTCGCAGGCCGATTTTATTCTTTTCGGTTTCCAACATAACGTCGGAATACTCGCCGTAGATCGCTGTGAGCTGTTCCTGATAAGCTTGTGCCAGAGCATTGTCTTTCCACGCCTGTGTATTGGCGCGAAGCGCTTCTGTACCGCCGTTGATCGTATCCGTTTCCAGATCGATACAGTTTGCCAGTTCCGGCACAGTCTGCGTCAGCATCACAAGAATACCGTGGTATTCTCGCTGTTCTTCCGCGCTCATTTTGCTCAGCGAATTTAGTTCATCGAGGCGGTCAATATAGCGGTTGGCAACGGATGCAGAGGCCTCTGTTGTCGCAACAGTATCTGCGCAGGCATCCTTGGCTTCGCTCATGGCGCTACCCATCTCGTGTGCCGCTTCGGTTAATTCCTTTACGGACGGAACTGCATCGTTTTTCGATGCCTCCGCAATGGCAACGATGCCGCCAGCAAGCGCTGCAGCAGCTGTTACACCCAGCATGATAGGGCCGGCCATGCCGCCAAACATCGCTGCCATATCCAAGGCTTTGATTACTTTGGATATGGCAGCGTATGCGGTAAGCGCGGCGGTAGCCGTTCCGACAACACCGGCAAACGTAACAACGCCCTTTACAAGCCCGGGGTTCGCCTGAACGAAATCTTCCAGAACGCCAAGCACATCTGTTCCGGTTTCGTACAGATCGCCAAGCGCCGGATTAAAAACATCGCCCACAGCAACTTTCAGGTTGTTGTAGGCGTTCTGCATCATGTCCAATTTGGACTGCGTGGTGGCGTAACGCTTGTTGGCTTCGTTCGTCAGCGCAACATTTTCTTCCCATGCAGTATTTGCCGTCTGCACGGCACTGTCCATTTCGTCTGCGGCCAGAGCCAGAGATTTCAGCATATTGCTCTGCCGAATACCGGTCAGGCCGAGAGCTTCCAGCACCAGCACGGCGCTGTCTCCCTGTTCGTCCAACTCGCCAAGGCCACGGATAAAGGACGTGAGCGCACCGAGCGCGTCCGTTTCCCACGTCTGCGCGAATTCATCCGCACTCATTCCGGCAACGTCAGCAAAGCCTTGCAATGAATCCTCGCCAGCAGCAACTGCTTTTTCAATCGCGTTGAGCGTCTGCGTCATGGCCGTGCCGCCAGCTTCTGCCTCAATGCCAACAGAAGACATTGCTGCAGCGAGCGCCATAATCTGCGGCTCAGTCAGACCGGCCAGCTTACCACCGGAAGCGAGACGCGTACCCATCTGCGTGATCTCAGATTCGGTCGTGGCGAAATTATTACCAAGGTCAACAATGACCGCGCCCAGGCGGTCGTAGTTGTCGGCCGACATACCCGTGATGTTCGCAAAGCGCGCAAGCGCGGTTGCGGCGTCTTCGGCGGTCATGTTCGTAGCCGTGCCGAGCATGGTCATAACGCGCGTGAAGTCAAGCAGAGCGTCTTTCTGAATGCCAAGCTGTCCGGCAGCTTCCGCTACGGCGGCAATGTCCGTTGTAGTCGCCGGGATTTCTGTGGACATGGCTTTGATCGCGTCCGACATATCTGCCAATTCTTCATCGGTCAGGTCTGTCGTTTTCGCAACGCCGGTCATTGCAGATTCAAAATCCATGGATGCCTGCGCGCATTCCTCAAAGCCTTGTTTTATTTCATGAAGCAGGGCGGAGATACCCGCGGCAGCAAGAACGCTGGAAACCGCATCTACAGCCTGCGTCGCGCGGCTTCCGAAAGACTCTGCACTATCGGCTGTTTCACCGAGTTCGCCCCGCGCCTTTGCAAACGTAGAGCGGAACTCGCGCCCAAGCTGCGCTTCGAGCGCGAATAGCATTTCATATTCTTTTCTCGATGCCATATCTCCGCCTCGCTTTCACTTTCGTTTTCGTTTCTCCATTTCCTCGGAGATCAGCGCGTTCGATGCCTTGACCCATTGCGCGAAATCTCCAAGTCGGAGAGATAGCCAAAAATCAACTGGAGTGTTGTTCGTCCGCGCCATAGCAAGGCATTGGCGGCGAAGCCACGCCCCGCCATCGCCAACGATCACTCCTTGCGCGATAAAAAACCTCTTACGGTATTCCGCAGGCGATTGAAATCACGCAGGCTGATTTTGCCGAGCGCATCAACGCCGAGGTTTTCGGTGCAGGCTTTGGCACACACGCGCACCAGATATTCGCTGTCGAAGTTCGCAACGATCACGGTATGCCCAAGCATCTGCAGTTCCCGCTCGATTGCCAGCGAGTCGCTGCCGCTCAGACTGTCAAAGTCAAAGGTTAGATCCGTGTAGGTCTGCCCCTCATGAACGAGCGGCTTTGCCAGATGCAGCGCAAACACGCCGCTGTTGGCAGTCGCTTCATCCTGTTTTTCTGCTACGGCAAAGATGTCGGCGCTTTCCTTTTCACGCTGGTTCTGAATGTTCTTGTTTTCCATGGTTCATAGCTCCTTTCCAAAATAGCGGGGCGGCGCATGGCGCACCGCCCCTGTTGGTTTAAGACTTGCCGAGTGCCTTACGCACATCAGAGAGATAGTCTACACCGTTCAGTTCACAGATGTAGTTGTACGAGTCCGCTTCGAGAACCTTTTTGTCATCGATATAGCAGACCCAGCGGCGAACCGCGTAGCTGCCAGAACCGTCAGTCGGAGAAGCCGGAGCAATGTTGCCGTTGCTCAGCGTCTTCGGAACCATGACCAGCACATGCTTGATGGCCTGCGCCTGATATGTGCCGGAAATCGGGTCGAATACCTGCTGCGCGGCGCGCAGATCGATGTTGTGTTCGCGCGGCTCCTGCAGCTTGATGGATTCGGTCGAGAACGTCCGGAATTTGAGCTGCGCTGTCATGGCGTTCATGTGGCCGATGATCGGGGCTTCAACATTCCCGGCAATACCGGCGCCGGAAATGGTCTGCACGATAAAGTCAATATCGGGCAGCGTTACGGATGCCAAGCCGAGGAAGTCTTTCGCATCCTCATAGCAGGCAAAGTTGATCGTAGACTGGTCTACCATTGTTCAGCACCTCCTGTCACGCCAGCGCCGTCTGCACATAATCGGTGTCGTACTCAAGTACGAAATCAATTTCCTGTGCAGGGCTGGGCGGCGTCATGTAGATATGGATTCTCACGATGCCTGCCATCAGATCGGTCAGCGGATTTTCCGCATCAAGGATTTCAACGCGCGCGCCGAGCAGATACTCACTGCCGACGAGGCCTGCCAGCCAGTTGTTGGCGCTGTCCTTGATGTTGTCCAGCAGACGGCGGTTCATGGGCGAATCCACCTTGCTCCAGAATGTCTTAATCAGCGAGTTTCCGACCCACTTGAACATTCTGCTGATGTTGATGAAGTAATCCTTGACATCGGTGTTGGAGGGGTAGCAGGCGGTGTAGTTGCCCCATGCCACCCAGCCGGTCATAAACCGAAGCGCCGTGCAGATGCCGCTTGCATTCAGAATGTTCGCCTGTTCCAGCGTAAGCTTGATGTCCGTACCATCTTCCAGGCAGACGCCATCGCACTGCAGTGCCTTGTTGGACGGGGACTCATACGGCACGCCGTCGTTGTCGCTGTCCACTTTCGCCATCAGGCCAGCAAGCTGCGTGGACAAATGGAACTGCTTATCGCCAAGCTTGACCTGCGGCCAGACTGCAATCTGTGCAGGGTCGATCAGGTTGGTTGCGGCCTTTTTCGCCGCGACCGTATCATAGGTTTTCGCGCCGTTCGCAGAGCAGTCAATGTCGCAGATGCTTTTCGCTCCGAGGATGCCGTTGATTACATCGGACTTTGCAGCCATGACAGCCTGTACCGTGCTGGTATGCGACCAGCCAGGTGCAATGATAAGATCGGGCGTAGTGCTGACAGTTGCCATGCAAAGGTCGATTGCATCAATGCCGGCAACGATCTCATCGTCGCCAATCTCGCTGGTCTTGACCTTGTCATAGCTGATATAGAGCTTGGTAGCAGACTTTGCTGCTCCATCATCCAGCACTTCCACGATCAGCTGATCGTCGGAGTAATAGGTCACATAGTCCGTATCTTTCTCATAAGCACTGCCGGACGAAGACGCTTTGACCGACAGCGTAGAAAGGATTGCGTCAAAAGGCAGCTTTGCCTGTTTGCCGGACAGCGTAACTTCCGAACCTTCCGCTGTTTCTTTATGCGTGCTCAGATCCAGCACGTTGCAGAAAATGATGGGCTGACGCTGGAACAGCTTGAAATGCGAGTACATGACTTCGCAGATCGTATAGGTCTTCCAGTCATCGGAATAACCCAGTTTCTTCACAGCATCGTCCCAGTCGGTGCAGAGCACAGGGGTGTTTACTGCGGCCGGAGCTTCCGCAGCGTGAATTGGCGCAGTACCGATAACGAACGGCACGCCGGATTCTGCAACGACAGGCGTCGATACGCTCGTAGCCTGTTCCTTGACATAAACGCCATGTTTCAAGTTTTATTCCTCCTTGCCTTTCCGGTCTGCCAGCTTGTGATAGTTCACATACAGCAGATTGCCGGGTGTTTTGACCTTGATTCGTGCTTCGGGCAGGTCATCACCGGACACGATCAGCGATGCAATCAGCGGATATTTTTCAATCGCACCGGAAAGCTGTTTCAGCGCGTCTTGCTTGTTTCCGTAGAGGATGCGCGCCTGCTGGATCGTGCCGATGATACTCGGCCCGACGTACATACAAAAGCCGGCGCTTTTCGCACCGGCCTTTCCGTTTTTCGCTTTTACCATACAAAAGCCCCTCTTTCGGTAGATGGGATTTTCCAGACCGACACGACCTCTGCACAGAAATACGGCGCAGTGTTGTCGGTGTAATAGAGCGTGGACATTTTCTGCGACAGATCGAGCGCAAACTGTTTGCCGATCACGCCGTGCAAAAGCAGCTCCTGCCGGAAGTGCTCGACCGTTGTCAGCAGCCGCAGTGCGCCCTCCTGATCGTCCTCGCCATATACGCAAAAGAGCGACCGGATTTCTGCCGTGCTTTTGGTGGGAGTGCCGCTCTGCTGTTCATCTTCTCCGGTGACGATCTGGTGCAGGATATACGGCGCTTTCATCGTTGCCGACTTCACGTCCGGAAGCCGCTGGCGGTATACCAGCGGTGGACGCTCTGCAGGTTCATCCTCGCCGCCTTTTTGTCGGCGCACGGGCAAGCGTGTTTCCTGCATGCATTCATACGTGAAATCCGTAAGCGCATCCAGTAAATTCAGCCGTGTCATGTCTTAACCTCCAAAACCGCTGAGAATCCGGTTGACCTCATGTTCCAAGCGCTCGTCCAGTTTGGCTGCAGTCTTTTCCGCAAGGCTTTCACGAACCTCATCATTTCCAAGCATCTGCGGAACAGACGAGCCCATGAGTTCCTTGATTTCCGCATCCCCACTGGACGTTTTTCCACCTGTGCGCTCGAAGATGCCAATATGCCCGGACTTCATCTGCGCCACAAAGGCATTGTCAAACGTTGTCGGGCTGGTCGAGGTCAGCTGATGGCCGGATGCAGCAATGCCAGGATGTACCGGACGCAGCTTTCCGTTCACAATTGCCATAACAGTTTTCTCTGCGTTGACAGTCGGAATGGTTGGTGAAGTGCCACCATAGCGGTAGAGCGGAATTTTGTTGCCGCGAAATGTTATCTTCGCTTCGATACCGTTAAAGTATCGGTACTGAACTTTGATATTCTGCTCTGCACGGATGTTTTTCCGCGTGATATCATAACGCTCACGGATTTCCTTTGTGCTCTGCGTTCGCAGATAGGATACTGCACGTTTGGTTGCCGATTTGAGCGCACGCTCCATTCCACCGGGTATATCCGCAAGCTGCCGTTCTGCTTCCTTGAATTTTTCGGTGCCGATAACCTCAACACTAACGGTGTTCATTCATTCAGCGCCTCCAATTCCACACGCAGCAGCCCCAATTCGCAGACAGACGATGCAACGTAGAAGCGCCGGAAAAAGGTTTCGTCATCGGGATCGCTGATCTCAATGCGTGTTCCTTTCTCCGGCTGATTGCCGCCGAGGTCTTGGATTCTGCAATGCAGCACCGTTGATACGAGGAACAGCCCCTGCACATGGTCGCTCATAAGCTGCCGCCGGTCCTTTTCTTTCAGGCCGGACAGCACAACAGGGATTCCCGCGTGATCTTCGCCATCGTATGCAACGCCATCGTAGACCACAATGCGCCGCTCTGCATACTCATCAAGATTCATAAAGGTGCGCGCATTATCGCGCGCCACCATATCTTTGAACTTGCTCATACTACGGGAGCGGCTGCGCCCAGATCCGGCAATTCTCCCTCGGCGGCTTCCTCGCCCGGCTCGACCGACACGGCGATGATTGCCGCAATCAGATCGTCTTTCTTCTTGAGCTTTGCAGTAGAAATGCACATTTCCTCTGCCAGTTCTTTAAGCTGGGCAACGGTCAGTTCCTGAAGCTGCTCCGCGTCGAGGTGAGCCTCTGCGTCGCTCTTTGCGCCGTTTTCCGCGCCGAGAATATCGGGGGAGGGAGTGTCAGCGATTTCGTCCTTGCTGTCGGTTGCAAGTGCCTCTCCGCGCACGTCGCAGACAGGCTCGGCCACGCCAAGCGCAAAAAGGCGCTTGGCTTCGGCTTCATCCACGGTGCAGGTGCTTCCGCGCTCAATCAGCTTCGGCGGTTTTTCCGGCGTTTTACGCCAGCCGTAAGAACCGTTTGTAATTCTGATTTCCATGCGTGACTCCTTTCTCAGCCGATCAGCCTACAACGTTCGCCGCGTAGATGTACGGGCAGTAGTTGTGCGGTGCTGCCAGCGGACGTGCGCCAAGGCGCAGCTTGCGGATGTCCTTGTTCTGGTCAAGGACGAACTTCGGAACACGCTTTGCAACATAGGTTGCAAAGTCGGTTGCGCCGTAGTCGATCTGCGTGACCTGACCGTACATCATGTGACCGCAGCCAGGCGCAGTGACCATCGCGGAAGTTGCAGGGAAATACTTCTGCTCCGCACCGTTGTCATCGACATAGGTTTCATCCACGCAGATCACATTCAGGCGGAAGCCGCCGAAGTTCAGCGTGCCCATGTACACAACACCGTCATAGGCGCTGAGTTCCTGCTGGATCGTGCCGACAATGATGCCGCTGTTACGGTCAAGCAGTTCCTTGATCGCAGTCATGCCAAGAATGGCATCTGCAACGTCAGAACCGATTACCAGATCAGCTGCACGCAGGCCGCGCTTGGAAAGCTTGCGGCACATATTTTTGATGTCGGCGTAGAACGATACGCCGGTTTCACCCTGCGCGTCCCACTTCGTGCCGACCGTATAAGTGTGATCGCTGGCGGTATCGAAGAACTTGACATAGAGCTTTTCGCCCTCGGTCTTGTCATCCACATAGCTCTGCATGGTGCAGGCATTGTT
This sequence comes from uncultured Oscillospiraceae bacterium, assembly GCA_964434135.1. Classification (GTDB taxonomy): domain Bacteria; phylum Bacillota; class Clostridia; order Oscillospirales; family Oscillospiraceae; genus CAG-170. The sequence goes on along the minus strand of CAYSTN010000003.1, from coordinate 33,765 downwards.
AATCATGGTCTGTACGGCCACCCATTCCTCACGGCGCGTGATGCGAATGTCCATATCGGCCAGATCATCACGCTGCAACCGTGCGGCGCGCTGCGCCGGAGTGCTAGTGGCATAGATTGCTTCACCGAAGCCGCGCTTGCGCAGATCGTCCAGCGTCAGAATACGGGACGGTGCGATGAACGCAGGCTGGTATTCATGGATTGCGTAGCCCTGACGCTCCATCGGAATATCGCCGGCACGTTCAGAAACAAACGCCGCCATCTTCCGATCGCCGTTGCGGTATTCGGTCAGCACCTTGTCAGCTGCGAACAGATCACCCTCTCCGGTCGGGAAGTAACGGTCTTTGAAGAACGTTTGACGGGGAACGATTTCCTCCGTGATCGCCATCAATGTATAGGTGTCAAAGAAATTCAGTTCAGGCATATTATGTCCCTCCTTAGTTTGCGTCGGCGGCAGCCTTAAAAACGATTCCACGCATGCGAAGTGCGTCTTTCTCTGCCTCGGTGACGGTGTGGCTTGCGGCAACTGTGACCTTGTCAGGGTCGAAGCAACCGGCAGTGTAGACAGCAACAGGTTCATCATCGGTCGTTCCGACCGTGATATCGTCGCAGAGAATGCAGTCGGGCGTCAGCGTTTCGTTGCTCGATGCCGCCGTGCCAAGCACAACCAGTTTGCCATCGCCGGAAGTACCGGAGGACTTGGCAAGGATCGTGCCGCGCTTGAGCGTAGCCTCAGCGGACAGCTTGCGGATTTTGCCGCCGCGCACCTGTGCGGCAGGAACGATGTCGGTAAACAGACCATCATAATCCATCTCGCCGATTTTGTTGCTAAGATTCGTCATAGGTTAACCCTCCTTCTTTTTGCCGAACAGCTGGGATACGGCAGCGCGAGCCGCTTCCATCCTTGATTCCGGCGTTTTCGGTTCGTCTTCTTCCTTATCGTCGGCAGGCGGCGCAGCTCCTACGCCATCTGCGCCGGAGTCATCTGCATCGTCCTTGAGATCGGAAAGGAATTTCTTACCCTGCTTTGCTGCTTGCTTTGCGGACTCCATCAGCAGTTCAGCGGCCGTTCTCGGCTTATCGCCGTACTTGGCTTCCTGCACAGCAGCAGGGTCAAGCAGGCTGGCGATCTCGTCGATCTCCTGCATCCGGTTTCGCTCGGCCTGTACGGCAGTGTTGACCACCTCGGTCGTGTCAGCGCCGGCGCGTGCCGCGGCTTCCGCCTGTGCGATTTCGTTCGGGTACTTTGCCCGAAGCTCTTCCAGTGTCATAGAGTTTCCTCCTTCATCGCCGGTGACTTCCGGCTGTTTTTTATTTGTCTCGACCGGGGCGGAAGCCTCGGATGTGACCGTTGGAATGGTGTCGGGTGCGAATATGCCCGGCGCAAGATGAATCTGCTTGCCGCGCACATACAAGCTGCGGCCATCTGCACTGGCAGCAAGGTGGGTCGGCTCTGCGTCTTCAATCAGTTCATCCGCAAAGCCTTTTTCAACCGCTTCGCGGCCTGTCATGTAGGTCGTATCTGCCATCATGTGGGTCACGACCGTTGCTGACAGCCCTGTTTTGCGCGTGTAGACCTCAACCTGCATCTTGTCCCACGCGTCCTGCTGGGTAGCCTGTTCGCGCAGCTCATCGGCGTTATAACCGCCCCAGAGGAATTGCCAGCACTTGTGAATCATGATAAGACTGGACGGATTGACCTTGACCGTGTCACAGGCGCACATGATGATGCTGCCGCCCGACATGGCAGCTCCGTCCACGATGCAGGTCAGCTTCGCTCCGGCACGAGCCAGCTCGCGCAGACGATTGTGGATGGTGTTCGATGCCCCTGCGTCGCCGCCGTAACTGTTCATGCGGATGGTGATTTCCTTACAGGACGAAATCTGCTTCAGATCTTCTAGAAATTCAGACAGCAGGATAAACTGTCCCTCAACAGGCTCGCCCCACCAGTTTGTCGGCTGTTCTTCGTAGATATCGCCGTACATGGTAAGCTCTGCGGACGTTCCGTCCGTTGACGCCATTGCATACACGCTTTTCCGAATACTGACGGCTGGCGTCTTTTTATTCTTCATCTTCGATTTCCTCCCCATCATCGTTTATATTGTCGGGCAGCGCCGTTTCAGCAGCCTTACTCCGTGCGCTGGCAAGCAGTTCGTTTTCACGGATCAGCTGATCTACGTTTTCTTCCCAGTCACCGCCAGACATTTCGCGCGTCACCTGATCGTGCGTCTTGATGGCGTGTCCGGTCAGCATCAAAGCAGCTTCGGCCTCTTTTTTCGGGTCAAGCGAGCCCTGCACGGGTCCTACCCAGCGAGTACCGCACCACGCCTCGCGCAAAAGCGGATCTGTGAAAAAGCCCTGTGCATTGACGCGCCCAAGTGCAACGGCTTCTGCCAGAAACAGCTCATACACCGGCTGACAGAAGTTGTTGACCAGCCACGAGCGGCGCATTTTGAACGCTTCCCATGCTTCCAGCAATGCACCACGGCTGGCAGAGTAAGAACTGTCAAATTCTTTGATCAGCACGTCATACGGCAGTTCCAGTGCTGCGCCGACCAGACGGCAGATGCTTTTGACAAACGTTTCAAAACCGGCAGTCGGGATATTCGGATTGCCGAAATTGACCTTTTCGCCGGGCGCAAGGTGCGTCACCGTGCCAGGCCCCATTTCATATTCGTTCGGGTCGTTTGAAAGATTCCCTGCGCCGGACATACCGCCTGCATTGATATCGCTTGGATTACCGGTCGGAACACCGGCAATGTCACCAGCGCCGACCTCGTTGAAAGGTGTGCCGGACTGGTCGGTTTCCGTCTCAATCCACGCGGTAAAGAAGCTCTGCACCAGAGCTGCCATCAGCTCGGATTCGGTGTAACGCCGCAGCTGCAAAAGCGGCTCAATGACCTGCGCCAGATATGGAACGCCACGGTACTGATCGGGGCGTTCAGAGTCCATGATGTGCAGGATATTCGGCAACCCTGTCCGCGCACCGTATGCCTCAACGCGCTGCCATTTCTGCGGTTCAGCCGTAATCTGTCCGGGATAGTTGTTGCTGATGTAATAGGCAACCACGCGTCCGTTGTCATCGACTTCTACGCCATCGAATACGCGGTGTCCTGCGCCCGGATGGCCGTCCGGCACTCTGCCGTCAGCAAAGCCGCCGATGGTGTAACCGCCGCCAAAATCAGTTGGCGTAGAGATGCGGTCGGCTTCAATCAGATGCAGCCGAATGGTGTATGGATTCAGCGGCGTTGCCGGATATCGCTTGATCAGTGCAAACACGTCACCGGACATTAACCAAGATTTCAGTGCCAACTGCTGCAAGCTTTCAAAGTTGTTCAGACCCAGCGCGTCGCAATTCTGCTTTTTGCTGCTCCAAAGTTTGAATTCTGCCTCAGCCTTATGCTGCCACTGTTTTGCTGCCTCCGGCGATAGATCAAGAAATTCGCGGTCAACCGTTGGCTTCAATGTCAGGCCGGTTCCGACAACCTTTGTCCGGTTGGTGTTGATCGCGCTCGTTGCCACCGGCGATGCCATGTAGAGCATCCGTGCTCTCTGCCGGAGCGTAGCGTTATTGCGGTTAATATCTTCGTTCGGTGCGCCACTGTCAGGGATAAAACCTTTGAGCGCACGGCGCGTGATACTGGCACCGGCTTCACTGTAGCCCTTGGCATTCGGTGCGCCGGAATGATACGGTTTTCTGCTCAACACATTCGCCTCCATTGTGTATAAAAAACGGACGGTCTGACGGCGAAAGGAGCAAATTCCGTCAGACTGTCCGGCAATGCCCTTTCGGGCGAATTGCTTTATTTATCATTTTCGTGGCATCACGAAAATGGTCACCAATCGCGAGGGATAACGCCAAATGCCTTGCGGCGCTTGCTGCCGCCCAGCTCGGCGGTCAACTGGTCAATCTCGCTTTCCATTTGCTTAATTTCCTCCGACAGAGCCGGAAGATCAAATCGCGTCAGCTGCCGGTCGTCGATCATGTAACTCTTCACACCGCCGTCCACCAACGCGCTGTAAGCATCATAGAGCTTTTCCAGCGCTTTTTCGCGAAATGCCAGTCGTTTTTCGATGATAACTCTGCTTGCCATATTCCGGTCTCCTTACCAATCGTCATAGTATTTCTGCCTGCGCGGTGCAGCAACACGGCGCTTGGGCGGTGATACGTTTGCCGAAACAGGCGCTTGCTGTCCAGCAGCAGCTTTCATCTGCCGGTCTATTTCATCCAGATTTTTCGGAAGTGCGCGGAACGCAGCAAGTGCATAATTTCGGCAGTCGAGCGCCTCGTTTCGCTCATGTCCAGGTATCTTCTTCCACTGCCACGGCTGTTTTTTATTCGGGTCATAGACCTTCGTTTCAGACAGTAGCCCGGCAAAATATGCGCTGCCATAATCGTCTCGCTTCGGGAAGTGGCAGTATTTTGAGCCCGGTGTCTGTACACGCAGATTGTCCATGATGATTTCCTTTCCGGAGTCAACGCCGATCTGATACTGCCAGCAAGTGCCGACTGCAATCTGCCGGACAATGATCTTCTGCTTTTTGGGTGGCGCAGTATATGGCTTATCTGCGCCGCCAACGCCTTTGATGCAAAAAACTTTTTTGCCGATTCTTGCGCGGCACTGCTGACGGACGTCCATCGTGAAGTGGCCACCTTCGTCCACAAAGGACATGGATACACGCAAGCCAACTCCGTTTTCAAACCGCAGTACGCGGTCAAACACCATTTCGTCAAGCTTCTGCCATGTGGCATCATCGTCCGGTCTTCCCATGACAATGCCTTTTTCAATGCCCCACGTTTCGCCAAAATGGCCATGACCGACGATTTCATATTCCATGCGGTCATCCTGCGTATCAACGCCGGCTGTCAGCACCAGAACGCCGGCCGGCAGTTCAACCGGAAGATCGTCTGCGTTTTTGCCGTAGTCCTCGCGGCGCGCCATCAGGGAATCTTCGTCCTCAATATCGCCGCGATCTTCCCACGGCTCACCAAAGCAGGTATTGAAGACTACCTGCATCTTCTTGGTGTTGCCAACCGCGTTCAGGTATTTCAGCACAATGGATTCCCACGATGCCCACTGGCTGACGAAAGCATTCAGCCAAAAAGAACGTGTTCCTTGCGCATAGGCTTCCGGATTTTCGGCAATCCACTTTGCTGGAGCGCGTTTCATCTGCGCTTCGGACGCAATGCAGCCGCAGCCAGGACAGACGTAGTACACCTTTCCGACTTTGAACGTTTTCTTGTGTGCGACGATGATCTCCTCATGCTCGAACCGAATATCGGACCAGCGGATTTCGTGATACTCTCCGCAGTTTGGGCATTTGGAGTTCCAGCGTTCCATCGTGCCGGTGTAGTAAGCGGATTCAATGGCGCTGGCATTTTTGATCGTTGTGGTAGATACCTCAACGGCTTTTGCGTTATAGAACGTAGTCTGGCGAGCCATCGCCAGATCCCACGGATCGCCCTCATTGCCGGCGCTCATTGCCCAGCGGTCGCGTTCGTCACCGAATACATATCGGATAGGCTTTGATGCCAGCGCGTGTGCCTCAGTAGAACCGCACATCGTAAGGATGCCGCCCGGATAGGCTTTCTGGAGAATCGTGTTGTGTGAATCGCGGCTTTTCGGTGCAGCAATCTTCTGGCGAAGCGCCGGGCTGTCGCGCAGCATCGGAGCGATACGGAGTTTGGAATACTCCTGCGCGTCAATGGTGGTGGGATGGACGAACAAAATGGAGCCGGGATCTTCGTCAATGATATAGCCGATGCAGTTATTCAGAAACTCGGACTTGCCGACCTGAGATGCAGCGACCATAACAATGTGCCGCACTTTGGGATCGGTGAAAGCGTCCATCGGCTCTCGCAGATAAGGGGTGCGCTCTGTACGCCACGGTCCGGGTTCGGCTGCGCTTTCCGCAGACAGGCGGCGCTTCGCTTCTGCCCATTGGCTCACCGTGAGATCGTCTGGCGGTGCCATGCCCGCCAGTGCTTTCCGCATGGCTTTATTCAGCCGTGCCGCCCCGCGTCTTTTGGCTTGCCGTTCGGCTTCGAGCTTTTTCAGTTCATCGGTCGCTGCATTATTCTTCGTCATAGCTGCGCCCCGCATTGCTCCAGTCGCGCCGCTCGTTTACCTTTTCGGCGTATTTCTCCGGGTCGTAGTGATACGCGGCAAGCTCCCGCATGATCTTGTGGACTTCCTTGCGGATGATCTCGGCGGCTTCGGCTGGACTCTGGGCAGCGGTGACATCGACCGACAGCCGACCGGGGAGGGAGAGCAGCGCGGCGCGAATGGTATAGATCAGATCTTCCGTGAAGCCCTCGACATCCTCAGAGCGGTGCAGTTTGCCTTTCAGTTCTTCCACTTCCATCTTGGCCAACTGTGCCTTGGACATTTTGAGCTGCGTTTCGGACTGCCGCTTTGCTGTTTCAAGCTTTTGTTCTGCTTCACTGAGCTGCGGTCTGGAAAGGAAATTGATATATCTCTGAACCGCATCGCCAAGCTGGAAGTAGCCGCGTCGAACCGGAATGATTGTTCCGTCCTGTGCCATCTGCTGCACACGCCGCGCTGTCACGCCAAGAATCGCAGCCAGCTCTGTTGTGCTGACTTCTGCTTCGGCGTCAATTCTGTTTTTCGTTTCAGACATATAGCAAGCTCCTTTCGCCATTATGGGTCGAGGCTCACCGGAATTGCACCGGAGCACCTGTGCTGCACAGGCGTGACCCTTACCTCAATGTGGTCATATGATTTCTTTAGGAGGCCAGCGCGGCCATGCCTCAAACCGCGCTGTTGTATGAAAAATGCGCTGAACCTTTTGCAGTTTCGGCGCACGTTCCACCGTTGGTCGTAACGAAATTACCAAAAAATCTCGTCACTAACTAGATAAAAAATGGGGTCGACGAGCCCGCATCAACCCCTGCCGCCCTCCGGCAGTACCTTTTTCAGCGGCCGAAGCGATTCCGATGCATAACGTCCTGCCACCCAGCAAACTTGTCTCGCGTGAGAACATCTTTCTCGCACGGTTTCTTGCAGCCTTTATGGCCTCTGTGGCACACGCATACCGTTTTGCCGTTGACCGCTCGTATCCAAACAGGTACTTTCTCGCGTTCTTCCATCGTTTCAAACCTCACACACTGCCGGATTTGGGGCAGGATGCCAGCATCCCCACCCACCCTTTTCAATAATAGACAGGGGGGCTAAGCTTGTTCAGCCATAAAGACTGCTTCGCCCTCCTTGATGAACATGATGTGGCCGCAATGTTCGCAAACAACTTTGGCGTAGCGTGGCGGCTTTTCAGCGACAGACAGCGCTGTGGCCTTTGCTTTGTCCACTTGTTCCTGCGTAGTGATCGCGGTGTTTTCTGCTTCTTCCTTTGCTGCACTGTCCAAATATGCTTGATATCTGGCGCGCCGCTGCTCATCCGATTCACCCGATACCCCATCTTCAAAAAACGCATCATCTTCAAATGCATTTTCCGGTAGAGAAAAGCCAAGGGATTCAAGGTCGAAATCAAAATCCAGATTGAGCATATCGATCTCATGAAGAAGATCTTCATTGATCCACTCCGAGAACTCAGATATGCGGTTGTCGGCAAGGCGGTCAAGCTTAATGGTTTCCTCATCCGCGTCTGTCACAACACAGGGGACTTGCTCCATGCCAAGCCGGATTGCAGCAGCATATCGGGCGTGACCCTTTACGATGACACCGCTGCGGTCGATGACCAGTGGCACATTGAAGCCAACTTTCGGGATGATCTCCACCAGAAGATTGACGGTCTTATCGTTTCTTCTCGGGTTGCGAACATACGGCTTGACTTCGGATATTTTCTTCATCACGATCTGATTAACGATTTCCATCCGTGCCAGCCTCCTTTCTGTACTTCTGAAGCTGACGCGCCTGGTTCTCGGAAATTGCAGCGCGTGTGAATGAATTGTTTTCATAGAGCTTGGCGTAGCCGGTGATGTGCTTGAGCCGCACCAGTTCTTCCGGCTCTAGGCCAAGCTCATTGCAGACCTGCAGATCGGTCGCGCCGTTCATCAGCATTTCCATGACGATATTGGACATACCGTTGATTGAGTGCTTGCCTCTGGCTCGGTTGTGCCGGACGGTCGATGCCATAAGATCATTCATGGTCTTGCCGTGCAGCACGACACAAGGTAATTTACCCTCGCAGGAAGCGTAAATGTCTTTAAAACGGCGCATGATGCTATAGCGGTGAAATCCGTCTACAATCACATAGCGGTCTTTCTTTTCGTCATAGATCGTGACAACCGGCTGCGTGTATCCGTCCGCTTTGACGGTGCGATAGAGCAGCTTCATTTCCTGTGTGGCAACGCTGTTCGGGTTGTAATTATTTGCGTGAACTTTTTCAATGGGTATCCACTCCACGCTGTGGATAGGCTGATCGTGAATCATGTTTTACTGCCCATGTATTGCTCAAACTGCGCGGCATCACGTTGACGGTAAACATACACCTTATCCCGAATGCGGAAGCGTGAGCGGGCATTGGCGTTGTTTGTGCCATCGATGTCATTCAGCACGATCTCTTTCACATGGACACGATACCATTCATCGCCGGTCTGATTTTTCCATCGGTTGCGGAACAGTTCGTGATATTCCGGTTTGACGATGTTGATAAGCAGATAGTCTCGGTATTCCTGCCATGATTTGAATGCAAACGGAAGCTGGCGCGGAATGATATCACCGCTGTCAAATGTGTGGGCGAATGTACCGACACCGGAAACACGGCGAATAAACTTGTTGTAGGTTTCCGGCTCAAACTCCTGCAGCATTTCAATCGAATGCCATGCAGTTTCGTGAATCAGCGCCGACACGCGCATTGCTTCCTTTGCCAGACCCCATTGGTATTGCAGATCGTAAACACGGTTGTACTCCCAATGGTTCTTGGCAATGGCCGTCCAGATGTCATCGTTGGTGAAATCGTAGATCGGCCAGAACACCTGACACTTGCCTGTTTTCTTTTTACACCATGTAACGCCTTTGTACCGTGCTTCATGCTGCGTAATGGCAACGCGCCGGTTCAGGCTCTCGGTCATTCGCATTCCGACCAGTACAGCGCAATTCTCGGAAACGGTGCAGTAGGACGGCAGCACGTTGACCAGCTCGTGAAAGCGGTTTTCTTTGCTGGGATTTGTCTTGATAGACAGTGGGTGCTGCTCGTGAATCCAAATCGCGCGATCTTCCGGATTCCAGACGCTGATGAAATTCTTTTCCGGTGAAAGCGTGTTTGTGAATTCAAAGGGAATCTGATACCAGTACGGCACAACCTCCGGCAGCTCCATGATGTGCTGCATATAGTCCACGGTTGCCTGCCACTCGGCTTCCTGATCGAGCCAGAAAACTTTCAGCGGAAGACGGCCGCGCTCCTGCGCAATCATAAGCGCCATCCGAAAAAGCACAGTACTGTCTTTGCCGCCCGACATACTGACAATCACATCATCGTGACCATCGAATATCATCCGCAGCCGTTCAAGCGCTTCGTCAAACACATTGTTTTGCAAATAGATCATCGCTGCTGCCCCTCGCCGCTCGTATGAGCAACATAGGGGTTTCCTCCTTTTTTCGATGTACTCGCAGCCGGCAGCGTTGGCGATACGCCACAGGTTCGAGCCATCCCCTGTGCAAAGGAGCATCACAGGGGCAAAGCCTCCTCCCCAATAAAATTGCAGCACCCCGAACCGGAGTGCTGCTTGGCTTGATTAAGAATTTTACAGTCTACACGATAGCGCATATTAAGGGTGAAAGCAAGCGTCACGGCGCGTCAGGAGGCGTCACAGCGCGGCAAGTTTCCAAGAAGCGATAACATATGGACTTGACACCATCTTCGGAATTACGGCCACCCAGCACAGTTGCAACTGCTTTCCAAGGCATCCCCTGAATGAAGCGCAGCCGGAAAACCAGCCGTGTGGTGTTATCGGCAATTCCAGATATCCACGCCGCAATGGTTCTTTCGCTTTGCGAGATTCGCTCTTTCAGGATTTCGATCTGTGATTCCATGTCTGCGATCTCAACGCCAAGAGCGCCGACCTTGTCATGGACACCAGAGCTGTGCGGCATTCCGTCCAGCTTTTGCGCGCCGGGGGCGGCGGCATCCCACAGACCTTGCAGGAGTTCTTCTGTTTTTTGCAGCTGCTGCACAAGTTCCAGATGTGCATTCAGTTCTGCCAGTGTCATGTGCTCCGCCCCTTTCTATCGTTATTTCGTCTTATACCACGCGCGGATCGCGGTTGTGATTGTGCCTTTCGGTATACTCTCTCTGCCACAATTATAGCACTTGACGCGAAACATGGGCGGTGTTTTGGCGTGTGTCCGCACTTCTTCGAGCCGTGCACGTCCATCCATTCTGCAAAATCGGCAGACAAGTCTATCCCTTTCCAGCATTGCTTTGCTCCTTTTCCCGTGCCATCCGCTTCTGCTCTATGCGATCCAGACGGTCATCGCTCGCTACCGCCCACTTTCGGCACTCGGCCGCCTTTGGGCGGTGAAGAAAATCAGCCCTCGCATTTGAAGTGTAGCCGGACGGCATCCCAAGTTTCTTTGGTTTAGACATCTCCGTTCAGTCTCCTTTGCAGACGTTCGATTTTCCGCTTACGCCAATCCGCAACTTCGGCGCTGCATTTGAAAAAAAGTTTCATCTGGGCAAGCATGATTTCAACATCAGCAATTTCTTCTGCTATGTTTGTGATCGTCACAGCATCATCACCGCGAAGATATTTGCACAGTTCCTTTTGCAGCTCGCTCATTTCTTCAAAGACCATTGTGATCTGCTCACGCATTCCGTAGGTGTTCAGGGCATCAAGGAAAACACTTTCATCCTCGGATACCGTGGGTGTCGTTGATGGCGCGAACATCTTTTCGGACTCATCCTGTCCTGACAGCAAGCGCACAAGACTAATTCCTAATGCATCGGCAATTTTTAGAGTGGTTTCAATTTTCGGTTTTCTTGCATATGGAGCGTTACTCTCATATTGCGCGATCATCGAGCCGGAAACGCCAATTCTTGAGCCAAGTTCGGCCTGTGTTAATCCAGCTTTGTAGCGTTCATCCCTGATTCGCGCCCATAGTTCTTGCATCATTCACTTTCCTCCTTTGGCTCAAAATAAACAAAATCCACAGGATGACTTGGATTGTGAACAGAAAGGGCTATATCCTCGTTGGATATGCACCAGCAACACGGTTGTTCATAGCCCTGCTTTCCTCCGTGCTTGCACAGTTTACAGGGCGTTCCGCTCGTTTTCATCCGTTTCGTCTCTCCTTTCGCCGTAGGAACAGAAATCGTCCTCATACACATCTGCTTCATGAGCACCAATATCACACCGGTCAAGGCAAATTCCGTCTTTACACGAATATCCGTTGTTCCGATACCGGATACAGTCCTTGCACCTCACTACCTCGACAAGCTGCCCACTTTCCACCTTTTTCTGCAAGTCGATAAATGCCTTTGTGGCGTACATTCTGCCTACGGCGGCATCGTGCGCCATTTTTGATTTTGGACACGCCTCTGTGCAGATTTCGCACCGCTTTTCATTTCCCATTGTCAGCGCCTCCGTCCATCCGTGCGCCGCAGTTGGGGCAATGCGGATAGTGGTCGACAAGCGGAATCCAACGTCTCTCCCACGCGCAGTTGGTACACGCCAAATAACCCGATTTGTTCGCTTCCCACCTAGCGTGCCACACCAGCTCAACGTCGGCGGTAGGGAGAGTACTGACAAACTTTACGATATTGCCAAACGACCAGCTGTATTCTTGCAGGGCGTGCCATACATCTTCTGTATACACCGCTTGTTTCTTCGATTTAATTTCGGCCATCATAATTCCTCCACATAGCACCAGCTCTGAGGTGGACGCGTGATCGTTATCGGCTCGGAGCCGAATTTCGTTTCACGAAATCCCGTGACGCTGCTAAGTTCCTTTGGTTTGTCATAAATCTGGAAGTCCAGAATGTTCCACCCAAACAGCGGCTTGCCCTTGCCGTAGTCCCACATGGCGCCATTGACAAGGCACGTTCTTGCAACGTAATCATCGTCAACGTCATAAGTGCCGTATGGTTCATTTGCAGGATGGATTCTGTCAATATAGTCGCAGACAAACGAGCCGATCACCTTACCATGCCATTCGTCAACCGCGCCGCCAGTCTGACTGTGGAGCTTCACATACTGGGCAAGCGGCTTATTTTTCACGCTGGTGCAGTAGACATGGCACAGAAATGGCGTATCAAGATTCGGGCGTGACCTGCGGATCTCGACAGTCTTTTCGCCGCTGGCGATTTTTGCGCACCATTCCGGTTTGATGCTGATAAGAACCGATTTCATAGTTCTGCCCATCCTTTCTGCGCGGCCAGTGCGTCCAGATCCGCCTGCGCTTCATCGAACGTATTTCGCCACGGAAGGTGCGAGTAGCCGTGCCAGCCACTTGTGCTGTTCCTGTCCGGGCGAAGAAACTTGGCTTTGTATGCGTTCTGCCCGATGCCAGACTGGACTTTGTAGCGCCAGCCGCGCTTGTCGATGTATTCGTTCGCCGGGAGCGTCCGCCCATCGGTGGAAACGTTCTTGCGTTTCAGCCCATCAGCTCCGTCCGTCAAAGGGAGAGCGAGGCGGCGTTCAATCTCTGCCCGGTAATTCCCGCAATGCTTGCAGTCATCGGTGATGGTGCGGTGGGTGGCACAGCCACCCAGCACGCACATTTCGGTCAAAACATCACGCATCATCGGCATTCTCCGCTGCGTCTTCCTGCTTTGCGCCATAGAGCGAAAACAGTTGGTGCGTTCCGCTTTGCATATCCAATTCGTCATCCGACATCTCATAGCCAAGCGTACACAGCATATCGTAGATGTGATCGAGCATGAAGTTATCCTCATGCTCATAGACGTAATCTCCGCTCATCCAGTGCGAATCGTAATAATTCTCATTCGGCGCATCGATAGCCGAATAGCAGAGGGCGAAAATCAGCTTTTCCGGCTGCGCCTCAGAAGCGCTGCGGATAGCCGGAATGTCGCAGGCCTCGGTACTTTCGTCTTCTTCGGAAAAATGCATTCCCAGCAGATAGGTGCAAAGTTCCAGATCGACATAGTTACTATAGCCGGACATTTCTTCGAGTGCAGACGCACAGAACAAAGAAAGCTCACGCATATGCTTTTTTAGTACGCTGTTAGAAAGCTCTTTGACAAAATCTCTGCGCAGTTCATAATGTGCTGTTGCCACGGCCTTAAATTCATTACGGATTTCTTCCTGCCTGCGGTAGCGCTCGTTTCGCGCCTCGGCTTCTGCATCGAATTGAGAGGCAGAAGCTTCCTTGTAGATGCTGATATCGCGATCGGTCAGGATGTAGAAGTAGCGAACATCAGCAGCATCCTGTGGTTCAACCAGTTCTTTTTCCAAACTCCATCGGTCAAGGTTTCTGAAATACTCCATCTTGACCGTTTCGCCGTTGAACTCTCCACGTTTCTCAATTTTGAACGCAAAGGAATCGGCAGCTTCCGCCCACTCAGCAAGCTTCACTCTGAGCTTTTGTGCGTCAAGCAGACTGTTCAGAATGCTTCGGAAATTCGCCGTGCCAATGGCATCAAGGGCTTTGTTCTTATCTTTGAGATCATCCAGCTTGTCCAGCTCCATGTAATCGAAGAGTGTGGCGCCGCGTTCTTCGGCTTTCTGGAATTTCTGCTTATCGAGATCGAGCAGCTTCACGCGCCGGCGAATGGTTGTCTGCGAAAAGCCGGATTTCTGGGCGATCTCCGCTACGGAATCGCCCATGTTAATCATCATCTGGAAGCCTTGCGCTTGTTCGTATGTAGTGAGGTCGCTGCGCTGCATATTTTCAACAAGCATGGTTTGCAGCTGATCGCGTTCAGACATTTCGACTACGACGCACGGCAGCTCTGTGAGGCCAGCGATCTTTGCAGCAGCAAGCCGGCGATGGCCGATGATGACTGTGAATTTTGTGCAGGAGTTTTCGGGTTCGTCCGGCACAACGGTCAAATTCTGTAGCACGCCGCTGATCTTAATACTATCTGCAAGCTCCGACAGATCGCCAAGCTCCTTGCGCGGGTTATCCGGGTGCGGGAAAAGACGGTCGATTGCGATATTTACGATTTGAGGCATCTTGTGATCTCCTTTCAGTTATGGGCGCGTCTGCGCTCCATTTACGCGGCACCAATGGAGCTGCGCGTTTTTCTTCCGTGCCAACCGGCAGGTCGGACAGAATTTGTTTTCTTTGCGCTCGATAAAAGAGCGTCCACAGCGAGCGCAATGCTGTGGTTGGATTCTCTGAAACTCCGTGCATTCATCACAATTTTCACAGAGGGAGCAGCCTTTGATTTCATCCCAATTCGTACACAGCAGCCGCTGCCAGTACGGATTATCATCAACGTCATTGATACGCTTGCGAAGCACGGCGCAGAGAGATTTGAGCATTTCAAGCGTTTCTGTGCGCGTTCGGGATAAAGTTACAGCCTGCTTTACGGTCGGGTCTGGCGCTCCAAATCCCCATGGCTGGTCTTTGAGCATCGCACGAACCTTATCTTGGTTTTCGGTCAGGTAGACAAAATAGACTTTCCCGCGAATCGCCTTTTCGGATTTTCCAATGCGCTTTCCAATAACGGTGTAGCTGTCACCGCTTCGGATTCCGTCAGCCAATGTTTCGATGTCTGTCTGCGTCCATGCGGCGGTTATGCCATGATTGTCAGCTTTGACCGGGCGGTCTTTTATGCCAAGATCGTTGCACCGGCGCTGAATCGCGCCCGATGAACGGTAGAGCATTTCAGAAAGTTCGGCGAATCCGTATTGATGCTTTTTCAGCAACATCTTCAGGCGCGCATCTTCATCGGGAGTCCATGGGTCTTTGCGCTGGACTGCAAAAGACTGAAAGTCTTTCTTCCGCTGCTCAACTACCCACGCGGGCTCTTTGCCCAGCGACAACGGCTCCATTTTGGAAAAGTCCAGGAATGACCTGTTTTTCTCTGCCCACTGCCAGAATTCTTCAATGTAGACCACGCGGAAGCTGCATTGATCGACCTTTTTTGTGTGAACGGGTAATCCGCGGTTTTCTACCCAGCTTTTCATTTTGTAGCTATAACTGGCATTGCTGCCGGTCACCGCAATCAAAAGCTGATTCAGCGTGACATATTCGCCAGCGCTCAAGACTGCTCCAAGACCAAGACGACACGCTCTGACCTTGATTGCGTCTGTTGTTCGGTTGAGTATCTTCGCAATGGCGGGAATGGACAACTGCCCCCATTTCTCCATGAGATATTTTTCTTCATCAGGCTTCCAAGTCCGGCTTCCGAGCGGCGGGGACTTCCGCATTATGTTCCCTCCCATCAAAATAGTGTAAGTTGCCCGGCTTTCGTTTCCCTGAGAGGCATGGTAACTTGCTGATCTTGCGTTTCGGACGGTGGAAACAGCAGCTCCATCTGTGCCCAAAGGCGGCGGTAATACCAGACATCTCGGAAATAAAACGGCGTGTACCAGATGTTCTCTCCCAGCCGGGGGATAAGCCCCTGGCGGTCGAGTGTGGTTGATGGGTTTGTAAGTGTGTTCGCAATCACAACGTAGCCAGCGCATCCCATGAGCGATAGTTGCAGGTAGCACATCAGACCAACGATATAGTCAATGTCCTGCGCTACGAACAGAACGGAGGTCTGGTAGTTGATTTTCTGGCGCAGACAGGCGTTTGCAAACGCCACCAGCAGCGCACCGGCTCCGCAGGCAGGATCATTTACGGAGATCCATCCATCCCGCTCAACACGCGCTGAGAGGTCTGTGCTGGTCATCTCAGCCATACAGCGGCAAACGCTGTAGGGCGTGAAAAACTGTCCTGCATGATCGTTGCCGAGCCCCAACGCCATGTAAAGTTCACCGAGAAAGTCCTGATCGGAGTTAATATCCATTCCGGTCACAACCTCACAGAGCATTTGCGAGAACTTTTCCAGTTCCGCAGGCTTGTACTTGCCAGAGATCGTCATGTACGTCTTTTCACGTTCAGCGGCATTTCTGCGATCAACTGTGTTTGAAATCGAAATAGCCGAGAGCGTCACAAAATCTTGCCATACTTCCCAGCGACCATACCGGCCGCAAAGGGAATTGAAGATTTTCGTAAACTCCGTTTGGTGGATGCTTTTCAGATTGCGCGGCACACTTCCCATCGCTTATCCCTCCGGCTGCGGCGCCTCTGGCGGCGCGATCGGGCGCTTGATCACAGTTCCTTTGGTGGATTCTACGCCGGCATCGAAGCCGCGGCGGTACACCCGGTAGAGGTACTTTGTCATATCCTCACGGTTCATGTGCTTGATGGTCTTGTAATCATCGCGCTTGAGCAGCGGCGGGTTCTGGTTATTCATCGGCTGCGTCCTCCGCATCGTCCGGTTCATCGGTCGGGAGAACTTCGCGCGGATTTGAGCCAGCGAACGGACCGACAACACCGTTTTCCTCCAGCGTCTCCATGATGCGCGCTGCGCGGGCATAGCCGATGTTCAACCGGCGCTGCAAGAGCGAAATTGTTGCCTTATTCTCCATACGGATAACGCTGACCGCCTGATCGTAAAGTTCATCATCGGCGGTGTCGGACTGATCTTCCTCGGCGTCGAGATCATCAGAATCGTCTTCCAGAACATCGTCCGTGTCCATCTCGGCGTCCGCTTCATCGGGGGAATCTTCTGCTTCATCTTCGCGGCTGTCATCGTCCGCTGCTTCGCTCTCGCTGATTACAGGCATCATGCCAGCAGCCAAAGCGTGCTTTTCCAGAACGTCCTTGAAGAAATACTGCTGCCAGTATGTTATCATCTTCATCAGGATAGATTCGATCTTGGTTCGGAGGGTTTTTGAGATCGTAAACGTGCCGCCGGTGACGCGCGTTTCAAGCGCACCGTCTTTGAAGATCCACATCATTTCGGCTTCGGGGCTGATATAGCCTGCTTCCTCAACCGCTTCCAGCATGGATATCTGCGCGTCCATTCCCTGAATCGGTCGAATGACGAAAACGATGGGATAGCGGTCCTTGAGGAAGCGATAGGTCAGATCGTGTTCGTCGCAGATGCCCTGCATTTTCTTTTTCTGCGCTTCGTATAACGTAATTTCGCTCATGGTAAATACTCCTTTCGTTGTCAGTCGAGCAAGAACAGCGTTCCATTCCACGCTGTTTTTACCCGATAAGTTTGTAAATCTTCTTCCTTGACGTATTTCCGCCCAAAGAGGTCTTTCATCGCTTTCCAGTCATTCCATGGAATCTTGTAGACTTCGCCGGTCGAGAAGCCGGCAACAACGAAGCAGCGCGCGCCGAGGCTCTGGTGGCGATCCATGTAGGACGCCTGAATATCAAGGACACGATCCTGCGCCAGACGGTCGGTGGAGGTGAACTTCGCTTCAATCAGGATCGTCCGACCGCCCTTGAGCATTCCTTTGTAGTCCACCTGCGCTTTCTTCGTGTAGCAGGCGAGGAAGCGGCCGTTGCCCTCACGCTTGATGACTTTCATCGGTTCCGGCGTCTTTTCGATCAGGGCATAGCCGCGTTCGCGGTAATACTCGAAAGAGCCATCGAGCCGCTGCTCGAAAAGCTGGCCTTTCTGGCGTGCTATCTGTCCAAGAAGCTGGCGTTTCGGGTCTTTTGCCATACTCGTGCCCCCTAGCCCTTGCAGTACCACATATTGCACTGCTCACAGTAGATCATGCTGTCCGTATCACTGCCCTGTGGGAAATTCGCCTGAAAGATATAGCCCTGTCCGTAGAGATCGCTGTGCGTTCCGGTCAGAACAGCTTCAGCAACTTCCCACGCGCGTTCAACCGCATGTGCTTCCCCCGGTTTGGATGCCCGCTCCGGCCAGATAACACCTGTTGCAGAAAACGAACCGTATTGTCCAGCCTGTGTCAGAACGCCCTCAATGCTGTCCGGATATCGCGGATCTTGCACACGGTTAAGAATCACATCGCATACACGATATCGGCATTCGTTGCAGCAGGCATCGCCGCCGCACTCCCAGTAACAAGCGATGGCAAGGCGTTCCCAGTCTTCTTTGTCCTGGCAATCAAAGCCGCCTTTTCCGCAAGGCTCGCTGTCTGCCTCCTGCGGAGGCTCTGGCAGCTCGTATGTACTGGGAATATCGGCGGTTTCGTGTTCGACCGGCGCGTATGCTTCGTCCAGCAGGTGGCTCTGGTAGGCAGCTTCGTCAAAGCTGGTCGTGTACGACCGCGAGATTTCCGGTTCTACAGCTGTGTATGACCACGCAATTCCGATCACAAGCGCGGTAAGAAGTAACAGCGCTGTCCAGAAGACAACCGTAGGCAGGTTGCGCCTTGCCCATCTTTTCATTTTCTCATTCTCCTATCTCTTTTTTCTCGCCATCAGCCAAGGCCAGCTGATCGGCAACGCCGGAAATCATCTGCCGGATGTCTGATGGCAGCGCCGCATATTCGCGGTCACTCTTGGCGCGGACGTTATAAGATCGCTGGAAGTTAGATGCGACAACCGATGCAACTGTGTCTGCCTCCATCGCTGCCCATTCACGGAGCTGCTGGGGCGAGCCAACAAGGCACTGAACCGTAGGCGGCAGACGGTTAAATTCTTCCTGCGCGCCGTACAGGCCGTTGCGAATCGCGGTTGCAACAAGTGTCCACGCCTCGGCTGCGGTCATCTCGTTCGGCATCCGCATCTTGGTGATCTGCTCCTTGATTTCGCCGATGTTGGGTGGGAAGTTGTTTGTCCGCGAAGCAATCATGGCTTTCACCGCGAGTGCAACTACAGCAACAGGCTCGTCTTTGAACATTTCTGTCCACAGGTCAACGATCCTGTTTGCATCTTTTGCTCCAAGACCGTTGTAAAACTGCGGATAGGCTGCTTTTAGAACAGCCAGAATATCAGCCGTTTCAACCCTGTCCATTTCTCTGCTCCTCCGCAATGTCGGCAAAGACGTTACTGCTGGAACTCCGATTCTGGCCGCGATACCTGCCGCCCCGATCCTGTTCCTTTGCCAACCATGATGTGATGAACGCTCGGACGCCGCGCCGTGTTTTCCGCTTCGTCGGGTTGGAATCGCACCAGCCGGACATTTTCCGTAGCTCCTGCATAACATCAACAGCAGGATACAGTTCACACCATCGGTTGTAGTTCTCCGGAAGAACATCGAAATACGTCTTGTCATTCAGGATGATGCTGATGATCGGCGGCGCGGAGACGGTTTCCGGCTCTGCGCTTGGTGCAGATAATTCTTCACTACACTCTTCTAAGCCTTTACTAGACTTATCTAAACCTTTACTACTCTCTACTACTCTTACCTGTGGTTCCAGATTGGTTCCAGTTTGGTTCCAATCTGGTTCCGGTAATTCAGGAGCATTCGGAATGTCGGGTTCGGGAAGCCGTTCCGTGTACGCTTTGTTCTTTTTTACCTGAAGCAGTGCAAGTTCATCCTGATAATCAGTCGGGTGGTAGCGGTCACTTTTCAGCGTGTTGTGCATCCGCCAATGCTTGATGACGATGACGCCGGAATCGAAACGGATGATAAAACGCTTGGCGAGCAGGATTTTGAGATCGTCCGCAGAAGCGTTGACGTAGTCCGTGATGCGTTTCGGGTTATTTACAAAGCCATCATCATCGGCGCGCATATTGAGATGGAAGTACAGGGCTTGCGCCGAAAGTGGCATTTCAAGAAAGGCGTCGCTGTCGATGATGGACTTCGTAAACATTCTTTTTTCTGCCATGCGCAATTACCTCAGAACGGAAGTTCTTCGTCATCATCCGTGATCTGCGAGAAGCCGGCATTCGGGTCGTAGGACGGTTCTGGCTTGCCCTGCGAGCCGTCAGAGCTGCGCCTGCTGTCGCCGAAATAAATACTGTCGGCCACAACCTCGGCACTGCGGCGTTTATTGCCGTCCTTGTCTTCCCAATTCCGAATCTGCAAGCGGCCTGTGACCACAGCCATGCGGCCTTTGGAAAAAAACTTCTGTGCAAACTCTGCCGCGCCTCGCCACGCCACGATATCGATAAAATCCGTTTCCCGTTCAGCACCCTGTGCTGCGTAGTCACGGTCAACAGCAAGCGTGAATGAAGCGACTGCCGTACCGCTCTGTGTCCGGCGTAGCTCCGGATCGCGCGTCAAACGACCCATAAGAACAATTCGATTAAGCACTATCAACAACTCCTTTGCGAATGATTTCAATTGCCTTCTGGCACTGTTGCTCATCGAACATTCCGATGTGGGTCTGCTCAATCGGAAGATCCATTTGAGTAGCAAGCCAGGCATAGGCGGCTTTTCTGCGGCCACGGAACACTCCTGTCTGCCAGAGAGGGTCGAACGCAGCGTGTGCGGCCATTTTCCAGCGGCGAAGCGATGCATTTGCCAGTCTGCCAAGCGGTTCGTCCGTTCCCTTATGGGAACCGACATAGGCACCACAATTGCGGCAGAGATAGGCGTTGTGGCCGTAACTGCGGCCGTAAATTACAGAATCGGCTACCAGTGAGGCCTGATGGCCGCAATAGTCACAGTAAACGGTCACGTCCGGTTCGCCTCCTTGTATCGGTTAACCTTTTCGGGCGGCAGTGTTGGGATGCCCTGTTCCTCGCATTCTGAAATAATTCCATCCAGAAATGCGGCCATCTCGGCACTGGTGTATTCGCTGCTGCCTTTGATCGCGCGGTAGTGGATGAACTTTTTGCCGTCAATGTAGCCAACGCCGATCTCAGCGTAGTGGCGCGTCACAAGGCGCGGTGGAATGCCATCAGCCAACGAGAAGAGTACCTTGCACTCATTTCCGGCAGCGTCCGTGTAGCTCTCGCCGACGCCATAACGCCGGAGCATTTCTTCATAGACGGCATCTTTGCTGGTTTTAAGCTTGGCTGCAAGCTGCTCGATGAGCTTCCATGCGTAACCGTTGGTCTTTAGGCTTCGCGGATCGGATTTCGGAGAAATCGAAAACGTGATCGGCTTCTCGCCGTATTTCTGCCAGATATCCTTGCAGCTTTCGCGCGTGTAGATCGACAGAATATACTCGCCGCTGCGGGCGTAGGTAATGTCTTTCAGAAAACCGTTCATTGCTATTCCTCCTCCACATGGCCGTGCAGGTAGACATATTCGCCAGTTGGCCCGATGTTCCGGTAGATGAAATCGTCGCATTTTGCCTTGGATAGATGCGTTCCAAGCACCCGCCGCTCATAGACGAACTCGCCGTTTGCCTTTTTCTCGCGGATTCGATCTTGAATTTCTGCGTCCTCATAGTTCGCTTCCAGCAGATACAGATCGAAGTTCGGCGCTGAAATGCCGTGCAGATTGTTCGTGTCGGTGGCGTATAGGATCTTACCGGCAGGGAGCAGCAGCTTATAGCCGCAGTTTGGAACGTCATGTACCAGCGGCACAGGCTCGACGGTGAAATCTCCGTAACTGTATCGGTGGTCGAAATCATAGAGGTCAATGTTCGCGGGATTGACGCCTGCTTCAACCAATGGCCGAACCAGCCAGCGGCAGCAGCCGAAGCGGAGCGTCGGTCGGGCTGCCGAGAGTGCATGGAGCGTACTTTTGCGGAAGTGATCTCCATGTATGTGCGTCAACAGAACCAGCCTGAGCGCTTTTGCAACTGGCTTCACGGCTTTGTACGGAACACCACAGTCGATCAGGATTTGCCCGTCAATCACGACAGCGTTGCCGGTCGAGCCGGATGCGAGCACTTCAAACGGTACACTCATTACAGTACGTTCAGATCAACCTGCTCCGGCTCTGCGGTCGCTTCCTGCGGCAACACCGGAAAGTCGGCACTTGCAACAGTGGGCTGAGTCTCGCCAGAGGTCAGCTCCAGATCGTCCGGATGACTGGGAACGACTTCGCCCGTGCGAGGGTCAACCATCGGCACAGCGGTATCGTTGGTAAATGCCTGCTGCATTTCCGTGGACATGATGCCCCACTTAGAAATCAACTGCCGGAGCAGCGTTTTCTTTGCCATGCCGTCGAAGTCCTTGTACCAGAACGAGGAATACTTCCACATATCCTTGTCAGCGATCTGCCCGTTCTTGATCTTGTCATAGGCGTCTTTACTGAACGCCTGCGAGTATGTATCCGCATGATTGAGCATCTTTTCCTTTGACCAGTAGATGCACTTGCGGAAGCCGTTCAGATACTCGAAGTAAGCCATGTAGCCAACGATCGGAAGCGACTCGCGGAGATCATCGTCTTCGATGAACTTGAACTGCGGCTTTGCCGTGTGCGGATCTTTGCCGAGGTACTCGCCCTGGCGGATCTCCATGCAGTCCAGATCGGAATATTGCCCGCTGCGGAGCGCAAGCTGGACATAGCCTTTGTAGCCGAGGACGAACTGCGCTTTCGAGCATTCAGGGGAGAGCAGATGACCCTCGCGGTCATACTTCGCTTTCTGCTTGAACGGAACGAGGTAATACTGCCCAAGCTGGGGCGAGGGGGACAGGTTCAGCGCCTCGCCCAGCAGGCCACCGGCAAGGATGGAACTGGGTTCGCAGGCCTGAAGCGCCGGGGTGGTGGCGACTGCGGACGTGATCGAGGCAATGAAGCGGTTTGCGCGCTTCGGGTCTTTCAGCGTATTTCGGATGAGATTCTGGTAGCTTTCCGTGCTGATTGCCACGGAAAAGGTCTGCTTCTTAGCAGGAGCAATATTAGAGCTGCTCATAGTCGTAACCTCCGTTTACGAGAAATTCTTTTAAGGCTTTCAGTTTTTCCAGCGTGCCGTGGACGCGGAACGCTGCAAAATAGGTCTTTTCGGCAGGAACTTCCACAATTGGCTGCTCAATGGGCGCAGCAACAGGAACGGGCGCTTCTTCGCGCAGAACCTCTTCGATTTTCGTCTGTGCGGCATCCTGCACTGCCTGCGTCGTTTTCAACGCTTCACGGCGCCGCGCCGCTTCTTCCATCTGCTTGTGGCGTTCCTCGACAATCAAGGCTGCCTGCGGCGCAGAAAGGTTCTTCCGGTACTCGACCATGACTTCATCCTTGTATGGCAGCGTCTCAATCAATCGCAGTTCATTGGCCACGTTTTCCAAGAACGCAGCGGCACGTTCACGCAGCTTTTTCGGGGAATCGGACATGGTGACGTTGATCTGTGCCCGCTCAAAAGGAACAAGATCTTCCGGAATATTGACACTGGCGCGGTACTCGTTGTAGAACGCAACGATTTCGTCACGCTTCGCACCCTTGATGCCGTTCTCGACAGCGGCGATCTTTTCACGAAGTTCTGCATCGGCCTTGGTAAATGCATCGGCGGCACATTCCTTGTAGAGCTTTTCGAACGCCTCATACGGCGCAAGGATGGAGCGTTTGACTTCACGGCGGCGCGCTTCCAAGTCCTGAAACTCCTTGTTCAGCTCGGCGCGAGCCTTTTTGACGTCCTTGTAGGTTTCTTCGGTACAGGCCAAGGCAAGAACATCGGCAACGCGCTGATCGACAGAAGCCTTGACTTGCCGGAGCTGGTCTTCGATAATTGGAAGCTGCTTTACAACGATCAGGTTATTCTCCATCGCTTGATGCCTCCTGCGTGATTTCTTTCAGGAGCGGTAAAATTCGCTCATCAATCCGACTCTCCGGAACATCGATTTCGCAGATGACGGCGCGTGCATCGCGCTTTGCGGTGGGTGCGATGACTTCCATGCCGACAGTGGCATTTGGGATGCTGCAACGATAGCTATAGGCGCGTCCGGCACGGATGCTGCCGGTCTGTTCGTCACGGTAATGGACATTTACGATCATGTTGATTCTCCTTTCTTCTGCAGATGCTGCGTTTTCATCAACTTGAAAATGGAATCCTTTATTTGCCTTACTTCGTCATTGTTGAGTCCGACAATGTCCGGCTCTCCGGCACGGTACCCATCCTTCATGACTACGATGTTGCCGACGATCGGCTCACCGTGCCGATCAGTTCCATAGAAATACGAACCGACAGGATTCAGCGGGAGATCGAGCAACCGGCCTTCCTCGTTGATGATCATGCAATATGGGTGGCGCAGGCGCGCAGGCTTAACGTGTTCGATGTAGCCGCCAACCGCCGAGCCAACGGTTTCGTAGAGCGGATCGCCAAATTCTTCGATGCGGATTTCCAAATCGGTTGTCACAACAACGCCTTTCATTCTGCGCCACCTCCGAAATCAATCGGAATATCCGGATCGCATTTTTCATAAGTGACAGAAATCCGTTCGTGGCAGAATTTTCGGAAGTTGCCGTCCGGCGTTGCCATGCAACTTTTCAGGAAATTGTCTTCCGTATAAGCGCTGCTGCAATTCAGAATCCCCGGCGTTTTATCCGGATGAAAAGATCGGAAAACAGCACAGGCCGCGTGAACGTCCGGCGCTTCGATCTCTGTCCAGCCGCCCACGAAGGGCTGGCCGTCCGTGCCATAGGTGAAATAATATTTGGGCAATTACTTGCCGCCTCCTTTGCTGATGTAGTCGCGTACAACATCGGTAAGCCAGTCCTGAACGGTGCTGTAGCCGTTGGCCGCAAGCTGTTCTTGAAGCTGTGCAGCTTCCTCGGCGGTAATTCTGCCGTGCAGCCGATCTTTCAACCGATGCTGGTCTGCTGATCTGGAATGCTTGCGAACAGAGCCATCTGGGTCAAATTTTTCGTACAGGGCTTTCATGGCCTTGCGCGTCAGGCAAATGCCGTAGGCATCGCTGTTCTCGCATTTGCTGTGGCTTGTCATGTCGTACTTCGGGTGGATGGTCTGCACAACGGCAACCATGTCTTTTTGCTGGATGTGCGCTTTCAGCCGCAGCTCTTTCAGGCTGTTTGGCATCTGCATCCCTCCAATTCGCGCTTGACGGCGCGATTCTCTGTTGATATGATCGTGATGGGTAATTGTGCCTGAGGTCGTTTCCGTGCCAGCGGAGCGGCCTCTTTTCCTTTTTTAGCTTGGCAATCACATTGCTCGCCCGGGTCGTTGTTGTTTCCACATTCAGGGCAAGTCCAGTAATACGCCATTCTTATCAGCTCCCTTCTTCGCGGTCGCAGCCGCTTCTCTTTCCGCAATGCGCCGATCGAGCCATTCTGCATTTCCCGGAACGCTCAAGAACTCCTTGAAGCATTCCAAAACCGTTGCAGCCAAGTTGTCACGCACCGAGTCCGGAATGGACGCCGTGTTGACTCGCACGATTTCTGGCACTGTCTTGTATCCTCCTTTCTGAAATCGCATTTATGCGACTATGCGGCCAAAAAAATATCGATTGCTTCAGACTTCGAGAGGGAAAGAACATCACAAATGCCGTGAATATCTCGAATGGTTAGAGTCGAGGTTTTCAATCTTCGATAAAATGTGCTTCTATTGATGCCGATTGCGTCAGCAATCGCTTCTTTGGTAGTGTTTCTTTCGGCAATCTTTCCGTTCAGTTTATTTACATCTACATGATACATTGTCCGTACCCCCTTTCTTTAATCGCATTTACGCGACTTCATATATCAAGAATACAACCGAGCGTTGCGTTTGTCAATAAGAAAGTTGCAAAAATGCGAACGTTTTTGTTGCAAAATTGCAACAGTGGTGTTATACTGGTTGTACAAATATGGAGGGATATTGAATATGACTACGGCTGAACGAATGAAATTGCGACGTAAGGAACTCGGCCTCAAAGCAGAAGACATTGCCGAAAAGATCGGTGTCTCTCGCTCGACAATGTTCCGATACGAAAATGGTGACATCGAAAAACTACCGATCAACCATCTCGTTCCAATTGCACGAGCTCTTCACACGTCTGTAGATTTTCTGATGGGATGGACAGACGAAAAAGAGCCCATCCCCGTTGATGGGGATGGGCAGAGTCAAGAATTTTCCGAACTTTTTGAGCGGCTCGATAACGAACAGAAGGATCTGATTATTCGTGCGATAAAAGGAATTTTATCTGATAAATAATAAGTTCCTTGTCCTCCTCGGTCAGCATAGAAAAGAGTTCTGCTGCGAGAAGTGTTTCTTGGCATAGTTGTGCCTTGTCATGATATTCGCTTTGCATGATATTACTCCTTTCTTTTTTGCTACCGGTGCAAGGCTAATTATACCATAACTTGTCTATCCATTGCGTGTTTCGTGAAAATATAACATTTCACGGATAGGAGGTAAGCATGATATCTTCTATTTTCACTGTATGCGCCACGATTCTTGGTAGCTGCATCGCCATTATTGTTGCTATTTGCGTGATAGCAAGAAAACGCGCAAGGCGCAAACGGACAGCATTCGAGAAAGAGCAGTCTTTTTCTGCAAGTAAAGTTCTTGAGAAGAAGCCAATCACAAGACAGACAGAAAACGTCTTGTGCAGCAGAAGCGATCAACCGCGCATCACAACTAATGGCAAGACAGCTTTTATTGAATGGAGCGACAAGGACATATCCGGCTCATATAAAACGTCAAAAAGTGGTGAGTTTTATATCATCTGTGACACCATGATCTACCCTAATAATGATTCGGGCGATGATATTTTCTACGCTGTCGTTTTTTCAGAAGCAGGAATCGCGCATTGCAAAAAACTGTCGCATGATTATGCCGACGATTTTGACGTATTTGACGATGGCGCATATGCAATACTAATGGAAGATTATTTTGCACTTTACGGAGCTGACGATAATCAGGTTCTAAAAAAGAAGTTTTCAGCGATCCGCAAAGTTTGGCGAACCGATGATATGCTCTCTTTTTTCGTTCAAATGCCTAGTGGTAAATGTAAACTGTTCATCTTCAAGACCGATAGGCGAGATTTGCTTGAAAAACAAATTCCTGACATTGAATCGGAATGTACTGTTGACGGCAAAACAACCGTGCAAACGCTGTCCGCATCCAGTATCGAGCCGTATTTTGATGAGAGTAAATTTATTTTCATTTATGACGATGAAAAGACAGCGGTTGCATTCGATATATGTGGACAACGGATAACTGTTGACCCCGAGGAAATAGATCAAATTGTTAGCGAACGACATGAACGGAATTATCAAAGCGAAGCATCCAAAGCAAAGCGACAAATCGAATACTGGACTGAACGCAAAGAAAAATCCGAGATTGCAAAGAACTACGATGATGTAGGGTACTGCAATGAGAAATTGCAGCATTACTTGCCCAAGTTGGAAAGGCTACTCACCCAGCGCGATTTTGGAGTTAGACAGTAACTGGCTGCATTAAAAACAGGGATATATCGTATGGCTAAACCAAAGAAAACAGAAAGAATATCCGCTGAGCGCATCGGCGTGATCTCCGCTCGATATTCCTCTCACAATCAGAAAGAGGAACACGATAACGTACAGCTCTTACTTTTTTGAAAGGGGTAATTCCAGTTGGCAAAAGCCGCTTCCAAACATCCCGCAAAACCAAAGCGAGGTAAAAAACTTGAAATTGAAGAGCCTGGCGTTCTCTACGGCAGATATAGCAGCCACAACCAAAAGGATATCAGCGTAGAGCAGCAATTTGAAAAAGGGTATGGACTCGCATCGGAATACGGCATTCGGATTGTGGACACCTATGCTGACCGCGCTGTTTCCGGACGAACCGATAAACGTAAGGACTTCCAGCGAATGATGGCCGACGCCGAAAAAGGAAAATTCCGCTATGTAATCGCGTGGAAATCCAACCGCATGGGGCGCAATATGCTCGAGGCACTTATTAACGAAGCAAGGCTGCAAGATATGGGCGTTCGTGTGTTGTACGTTGAAGAAGATTTTGACGATACAGCAGCTGGCCGTTTTGCAGCTCGCTCCATGATGAACGTCAACCAGTTCTACAGTGAGAACATGGCCGAGGACATCAAGCGCGGCCTATATGACAACGCCGCCAATTGCATGGTCGCAAACGGTCATCTGCCATATGGTTACAAAGCCGATGATTCTCTGCACTATGTCCTTGACGAACCTAAAGCAGCGATTATCCGTGAAATCTTCGTTCGTGTTTCATGCGGCGAACCGCTTGTTGACATTTACACCAGCCTGAACGATCGAGGGCTTAAAACTTCTTACAATAAGCCTTGGGGAAGATCAAGTTTTCAGAAAATACTTCACAACGAGCGCTACCGCGGAATTTACATTTATGGTGATGTTCGCATCGAAAATGGTATTCCTCGAATTATCAGTGATGAGTTGTTCTTCAAGGTGCAGGAGGTGTTGAAAACGAAAAAGAATCCGCAAGGCCGTCATCGTATAAATGGTGATTATCTTTTGACCGGAAAACTGTTTTGCGGCCATTGCAAAAGTCCCATGACGGGGGTTTCTGGTACAGGTCGGACAGGCCAACTGCATTTTTACTATACCTGTCAAAAACGTCGTATGGAAAAGGTATGTACAAAAAAGAACGTCCGCCGCGATGACATAGAGCTGCAAGTTGCTCAGGCTATTCAGGAATATGCACTTAATGACGATGTTATTGAGTGGATCGCAGACAGTGTCATTGCCTACAACGACCGCAAAGAAGCAGAAAGCCATATTGCAATTTTAGAAGATCAGCTGGCCGATGTGCAGCGCAGCATAAAAAATCTCATGTCTGCAATTGAGCAAGGTATTATTACTTCCACTACAAAAAGTAGGCTCATGGAATTGGAGCAGGCTCAATCAGATATTTCCGCCAAAATATCGGCAGCTAAAGCTGACTTTATTCCGGTTGACCGCAAGCGCCTGATCGAATGGCTAATAAGTCTACGTGAGGGTGACATTAGTAATAAAAAATTTCAGTCAAAGCTTTTTGACACTTTTCTGACTGCTGTATACTTGTTTGATGACAATCATGCAAAGATTGTATTTAGCTTTTCAGGCAGTAAGAAATCTATCGATATTGACCTGTTACCAGCCATTGACGGCATTGAAGAATGCGAAGAGGATGTTTCGTCTAAATGCTGCCTTGCTCCACCAAAACAAAACGACAAGCGTTTGCTTGTCGTTTTGTTTTGGTGGCAAGCTTTGCCGTTGGCAAAGCTTCCGCTGCGGAGGGTGATGGAACGCGAAAGGAACCCCTGATGGGTTCCTTTCACACTATCTTCCTTTCCGAAATCGGAAAGACTCAATTATCTATTTTGTACAGCACACACATCGATGCGGACTGCATATCGTTCGCAGCGACTTTTCTTTTTCAAAACAAACGTCACTTTCCCTTATTCCGTTGCATCTTCTTTCCACCCCACGACCACGATGTTGGGTCACAATTTTGTTTTTTGATGGGTTTTTTCGGGCGGACAGAGTCGTCCGCCCCTACAAGACGTACGAAAATCCAAAAGATACGGTTTTGTAGAAGACCAATGCGGAAAGGTACAGCCCAATTATCAGGCTGTACCTTCTATTTGACGCAGATATTAAACTGCAACGACTGACAAATCTGATGCCGAAATGACGTGCGGCGCGTAGTCATCTTTTTGAGAGGTGAGTCGGAACGTCGTAACGGCTCACAAATCGGGGCGTGATTCAAAGGCAATGCAGGATGCACCCCGCGTCCCCACGCACTCTTTTCTTCCATATCTTTTCTCTTACGAGAGAAAAGATATGGCCTGCGGAGCAAAGACAAGGGCGCAAATTTGCGACGCAGTACCGGCGATACCGATATGTCTCTTCGCACCTTCTCATCTTGCTCTACCCCACATCGCACAACACCCCCCGGCTTGGCCGGGGGGTTGCCCTGTCTTTATTTCGCAAACGCGCGATACAGGATCGTCACGATCTGTGCGCGGGTGCAAGCGCCGTTCGGCATCAGCTTGCCGTTCGCGCCCTCGATCAGCTGCGCCGCCAGCGCCCAGTTGAACGCCGAAAGTGCGTACCCCGGGGTCTGCGCCGCGTCGGCGTAGCCGCTGACCAGCTCCTGCATCGTCACCGCATTCATGCCCTGCGCCGCCATATACCGCAGCAGCAGCGTCACGGCCTGTGCGCGGGTGCAGGTCGCATCGGGGCTGAACATCGTCGCGCTCGTACCGCTTACAATGCCGTTCTCGACCGCCCAGAGAACGGCCGTTCTGTAGTAACTGCCGTACCCCACATCCGCAAACGCGCTCGTCTTGCGCGCCGGTTCGGGTTCACCGGCCGCGCGCCACAGCAGCGTCACGATCTGCGCGCGGGTGCAGGCCGCATCCGGGCTGAACGTCGTTGCGCTCGTGCCGCTGACCAGACCCATCCGGCAGCCCCACGAAACGGCCTCAAAGTACCACTGCGTATCCATCACATCGACGAACGGGTTGACCCAGTTCTCCAGCACGAACCGTGCGCGCACGGTCACGGCGCACTGCGGCATCGTAAAGCTGTAGCGCCCGTCCTCACGCAGCGTCAGCGCAACCGCATTGCCGTTTTCGTCCACAACGCGGATATCATCCAGCTTATAGCCCAGACTCGGCTCGACCGTCAGCACCACCGCGCGGCCGCTGTCGGCGCGCGTCGCACTGACAAACACCGTGCCGTGCGCCACCTTTGCCACCGTAACGGTAAACGTCGGCTTCGTCGTGACGCTCGGCGTGAGCGCGCCGCTGTTGTCTGCCGTCAGCGTGACGCTGACCGTCTGTGCGCGCTGCGCCGTCACGGTGAACGTCCGCACACCGGTCTGATAGCCGTCCTTGCTGACCGTCAGCGTGTAGCTTCCTTCCGGCAGCGTGAACGTACCGGCTGCATTGCCGATCTCCACGCCGTCCTTTTTCAGCGAGATGCCCGCGTCTTCGGGCCAGACCACGATGGTCACGGCAGCGTCCTTGTTCTCCGGTGCAACGCCAAAGCTGCCGTTGGGGTTCTGATACCCGCTGTAGCCCTCGATGCACAGCCCGTCCGGGTTCGTGGAGAAGTTACCGCCGGAGATGAACTGCTGCAACTTCGGCATCGAGTTGCCCGGATTGCCATAGCTTCCCACCGCGTCCGCATTCTCGGACTTGAACGTACCTCCGGTGATCGTCACCGTCGGGGTGGCATAGCCGCCGCTGGAGGCATAGTTTTCCACATACAGGCCGTCGCCCGTGCCATTGCAGCCGTTGCTTGTCGGCACATAGGCCGCTTTCGCGCCGATGCCGCAGATCGTGCCGCCGGAGATGTTCACCGTGCCGCTCTTGACCAGAATGCCGGTGTCGCCGGTCAGCACCGCCTCGCCGCCGATGTTCAGCGTACCGGCATCGGGGTGATAAATCGCCGTGTCCTTGCCGGTGACGCGCGCCGTACCGTTGACGGTGACGCTCGTGTTCTCACACAGGCCATTGGTCAGAATGCCCGTCCCGGCCGTAGCCGTCAGCGAACCGCCGCTCATGGTGAAGCTGTTGTCTTTGCCCCAGATCTTCGCGCCGTCCTGCCCGCTCAGCGTACCACCGGTGATCGTCACGGTGGTCGTACCGGTGGAGCTGGCGAGATACAGCACCGCGGAAGCGTTCGTTGTTGCTTCTGCCGTTACCGTGCCGCCCTCGATCCTGATCTCAGCAGAGCCGGACAGGCTGGTAATGGCATTGTTCTTGGAATACAGGTTGCCGCTTTGCAGTACAAAGCTGCCCCCATCGATAACGTAAATCGTGTTGCCGCTCGCAGAACCGGCGCTCGCGCCGCTCTTACCGGAACGAATCGCGCCGTTTTTCCCGGCAGAAGAATCCTTCACGGTCAGCTTTGCACCCGTTCCGCTGATCTCGAACGCAATGTTGCACTGCTCGACGCCGTCGATCGTCTTGCCGTTCAGATCAAGCGTCAGTGTTTTGCTGATTCCGATATAGCTATTCAGCTGCACATCCTGCAACATCGTGATGGTATCGCCGTCGCTTGCGTCGGCCACGGCTGCGGCCAGCGTCGCGAACTGCTTCGTCCCGATCTGCGCCACCCAGGTATCGGCGGCGGGCGTATCGGCCAGCGCCATCACCGGCAGCAGCCCGATGCACAGGCACACCGCCAGAAGCAATCCCAGTATCCGTTTCTTCATTTCCTTTGTCCTCCTGATTGTGTTGTCCGCTCTGCTGCCGGAAAGCGGCACGCAAAAACGAAAAGGCGCAGCTCTGACAGGTTTTTCCGGTCAGGGACGCGTCAGATCGACTCGTTTTCGGGGTGCGCGCAGCAAAAAGAAGCAGAGTTCCACCCTGCTGTCAGCGTATTGCTTCGTTCGCATCGCTGCCGACCCCTGTCTTTGGTCTTTTTTATTCTAGCATACTTTCCGGCAAAAGCAAGCCCCATTTCCCATCCTTTTTCCCCGCGCAACACGCGTTAAAATGCGCGATTTTTGCGCCGTTTTCGCAGCTTTTTTTGCAAAAAATCGCGTAATTTTGCTTGACTTTTTGGCACAAATTTGCTAGGATATGCTTTCAACGATGCGCAAGGAGGCAGAATTTTGATACAGAAGGCTTCTTATATTGTCGGTGTTGGCGCAGCCAACGTCGACCTGAACGGCGCGTCCAACGCCCCGATCAACCTGCGCGATTCCAACCCCGGGCACATCCGGCTCTCCGCCGGCGGTGTCACGCGCAATGTCTGTGAAAACCTCGCGCGGCTCGGCGCGGATGTCAAATTGCTCACCTGCCTCGGCGATGACGTGTTCGGCACATTCGTCCGCACGCAGAGTGAAAGCGCCGGTATCGACCTGCGCCACGTCCACACCGCGCCGGGTGCTGCGTCTTCGATCTACCTGTCCATTCTCGACGCGGACGGCGATATGCTCGTCGGGATGTCCGATATGCGCATCATCCAGCAGCAGCTGCCGCCGTCTTACCTGCCGTCCAAGCGCGAGCTGATCGAAAACGCGGCCATCGTCACGTGCGACCCGTGCATGGGTGAGCAGACGCTCTTGCAGCTGCTGGATCTTTGCCGCCCGGAACAGATCGTTTGCGTCGATCCCGTCTCGTGCGCCTATGCGCGCGTGGTCGCACCGCACATTGGCCGCTTCCACACGGCCAAGCCCAACCGGATGGAGCTGGAGATTTTGGCCGGGATGCCGATTGACAGCGACGCGGCGCTTTTGCGCGCGGGTGAGTGTGTGCTGCAAAAGGGGCTGCGGCGGCTGCTGGTCAGCCTGGGCGCAGAGGGCTGCTTGTACATGGACGACACCGGGCTGGTGCTGCGGCGCAAGCTGCGTCCGGCGCAGATGCTCAACGCCTCGGGCGCGGGCGATTCCTTCGCAGCGGCGCTGCTGTACGGCACGCTGCAAGGCTGGAGCGTGGAAAAACAGCTCGACTACGCGCTGGCTGCCGGGATCGCGGCCATCTCACACGAAAAGACCATCAACCCGGATATGTGCGTTTCCCTGCTGGAAGACATTCTGGAAACCCACCGGCTGGTATAATGTTATCAAAAACATCTGAAAGGATCGAATGATTATGAAGTTCAACGAGTATCTGTCCATTACCCCGGAAATTCAGGAAGCCCTCGACGCGGGCAAGCCCGTCGTCGCACTGGAATCCACCATCCTCAGCCACGGTATGCCCTACCCGCAGAACGTGGAGTTCGCGCACAAGGTCGAGGAGATCGTCCGTGCAGAGGGCGCAATCCCCGCAACGACCGCCATCATCGGCGGCAAGCTGAAGGTCGGTTTGAGCGCCGAAGAGCTGCTCATCATGTGCAAGGCCGAGAACGTCGGCAAGGTCAGCCGCCGCGACGTGGCGGTGTATCTGGCCACCGGCATGACCGGCGCGACCACCGTCGCCACGACGATGCTCATCGCGTCGATGGCGGGCATCCGCTTCTTCGCCACCGGCGGCATCGGCGGCGTGCATCGCGGCGCGGAAAAGACCATGGACATCTCTGCTGACCTGCAGGAGCTGGCCAACACGCCGGTGTGCGTCATCTGCGCGGGTGCGAAGAGCATTCTCGACCTCGGCCTGACGCTGGAATACCTTGAGACGCAGGGCGTGCCGGTGCTGGGTCTGCGGACGGACGA
>CAYSTN010000002.1:0-55853 GCA_964434135.1 uncultured Oscillospiraceae bacterium | reverse complement strand
TGCTGCGCGAATTTGGAAGAAGCCCTCTCAGGCGGCTGCGCCGCCAGCTCTCCCAAAGGGAGAGCCAAGGCGAAACCGCAACGCAGGCAGAGGGAGAGCCAAGGGGTGCGGCGGAAAATGAAAAACCGACCTTGCAACCACTTCATTGGGTTGCAAGGTCGGTTTCGACGCGTGGCTAGGCCGTTTCGGTTTCCATACAGTTCAAAATGGCTTTGTGCAGGGCGATTGCCAGATTTTTGTGGCTTTCTTTCGTGATGTGAACGCCATCCGAACCGGTTTGCGTGTAATCCTCTGCGGCCAGGAAAGCGCAATTTCTGGCCACTGCAACATCGGAAAAGTGGCGCTTGAAGTGCTTGCTTTCCCAAGCTGCGGCGGGCAGGGAGAACACGTTTTCAATCACGGGGCTGTTTGTGGTTTCTGCGATCAGCGGCGGCGAGATCAGCAAAATCTGCGGACACGGGAGCTGCTGCTCCATACTGACCTGATGGATGAGATTGACAAGGCGTTCTGCGCCTGCGGCGGCGTAATAGGCATTCACTCTGGAACCGGTAGACAGGTCATTGGTTCCGAGCATGATCGTGACCAGATCCAAAGGCCAATGAGACAGCAGGCAGGGATACAGATACGTTCTCCCGTTGACAAATGGGTCGACGAAAGTCTCGTAAACCGTGGTACGACCCGGCAGACCTTCTTCGATCACCTCATACTCCGCGCCCAGCAGAGAAGCCAGAACCTTGGGGTATCGAGTCGTTTCGTCAAATCGGCTGCCGCCCTCGGGGTCTGCACCGTAGGTGTTGGAGTCGCCATAGCACAAGATTCGTTTCATCGTTTGCTCTCCTTGTGTGTCTTTGGGCTGCGTCAATCGTTACACGCAGCAAGCAGCGTGACCGTTTCAAAGGGAAGAAGCCTCGGGAGCGTGAACACGCCGAAGCCGTTTTCCTCGCGGGCTGTGAGGGGCGTTTCCTGTCCCAGATACAGGCATCGAGCCGTTTTTGCGCCCAGAATGCGATATTCCGAAGGCTCTGCGACATCCAGTGAGAGATTGACGATCGTTGCCATCGTCTCAGAGCCGTTGCTGCGAACAAACTGCGCAGCCAGCGAGGTAGAGCCCATGGCGGTCAGCTCCGTTCGGGCAAGCCATGCGGTGACCTTGCGCATCTGCCGCAGCCGGGCGAAGGAGTCGATCTTATGGTATGCGGCATAACCCAGGACGCATACCCTGCCTCCCAGCTCGTTTTCATAGAGGCTGGCGCCAATGCCCAACGGCTCATCTTTCAGCGTCCGCAGCAGGCTGATGGGCTGCACCTGGTCACACAGAGCGTGGAGCAGGCGGCCACCGGTACCGTAGAAGGCCGGGCGGACATCCCGGCGATAGCCCACAACGCCTTCGTTGACGGGATGGTCGATGAAGTATTCTTCGATCCCGTCCACGACTTCCTCGCCGACCCGGACGCCCAGATACTGCCCCAGACCCCGGCGCTCAAAGGCCAGGGCGGCTTCTGCATCGAGGATGACGGACTTTTTCAGGAAGCCCAGCAGCTGCTCATCGGTGAAGCCGTCGGGCAGATCACCGGTGAAGATCGCGCCGTAAGCGTGGTCAACATCCATGGTAAGCGGAATGCCGATGTGGCACAGCGGATAGGTGCGCATGACATTGTGGTTCATGGCCTCGTCATAGGTGGTGAAGAAGCTCTGACCGTTATGCAGGGGGCGCCGCTGGTCGTATTGCGTGGACAAGGCGGGATAGAAGCCCACGCCGTGCATCCCACGGGCAAAGACCTCCATCTTGTCCCAGTCCGTGCGCAGCAGCGCCATCTGGTCGTACATATTGTCCAGCTCCCGGACGTTGACGGTATCGTCTGCCGGGAAGGTGTTGATTAGAACGCCGTTCATGCCCTGCGCCATGGCCAGCGTCAGCTCGTCGAGGTTGATCCGGACGGACTTTTGCAGCGGAGAGTAGTTGGGGAAATCCTCCAGCTCGTACTGCACATCGGTAACAAAGTCGGGATATTCCGAAGCCTGCCGCGCGCACGAGAGCGCCTTGGTCAAAAAGCCCGTGGGAGTTTTATCGTCATAATAGCCCTCGCCGGGGCGACCCTTGCAGCCGTGCAGCGCTTCGAGCCAAACGGGATAATCCATGCCGTTGTAGGTACTCCAGCCCTGATGCTGCGTCTGGAAGCCCAGCTGAACCTGCGGGTTGACCGCGTGGACAGCCTCATAGACCAGCGTGAAAAGATCGCGCATCCGCGCGGAGATGTCCTGAACCCAGGCGGCTCGCAGCTCGACGGCATCGGGCTGTTCCATGGCCGCTACCAGGCTTTCGCGGATGTAGTCCGTTCCCATTTTTCGATTGAAACGAGCCATACAATCCGGGCAGAAGCAGCCAAATTTGACACCATTCCAGAAGAACTTTACGTCATCGTCCACCCAGAGGAAATCAGCGCCGGTGGCGGCGTACATGGCGTATTTCTCCCGCAGAAATGCCTTGCGCGCGTCATTTTCCGGGCAGAAGCAGCCCAAAGAGGCATCCCCGCGATAGCCGATGATGGGCTGGAAGGGCTGGCCGTAGATGGTATAGCCCTCGTCGATGTGACCGAGCGTGCAGTGGACGTTGATGCCCACGCTGGAAAAGCCAAGTTCATGCAGTTCTGCAATGCGTTTTTTCATCACGGCTGCGACTTCGCGCAGCTCCTCCATGGGGATGGCGCCATGGTGGCAGAAACCGTCAAAAAGGGTCAATTCGTCAAAGCAGCTGCGGTGGCGCAGGAGAAAATCCACCAGAGAGCGGAAAGTCTCCTCCGATTGAAGCTGCCGCAAATGGATTCGCTGTGCAATTTTCATGTGTCGGGTTCCTTCCTTTTACCTTTATAATCATAAAATACCCGGCATTCCGGCTCGTTTGGATGGAGCAGAATGCCGGGTGAGAAAGCTGGTGTTACCTGTTTGAGGTCAACCCTTTGCTGCACCGGCAGTCAGACCAGCGATAAACTGTTTCTGCATGAAGAGGAATGCAATGACAATCGGTACCATAGCAAACAGCAGATAGCCAAAAACCAACGCCCAGTCCGTCGAGTGCGGGCCGATGGCGGTATAGATGCCGACGGTAATGGTTTTGACTTGACCGAGCAGCAACGGCGTCATAAAATCGTTCCATACGCTCAGGCCGTTGAAGATCACGACAGTTGCGGTACAGGGTTTGATCAGCGGAAAAACAATTTTCCAGAATGTATAGAATTTGCTTGCACCATCCAGCGCCGCAGCTTCTTCCAGCTCGAGGGGAATCGTCTTGATGGTGTTTGTGTACATAAAGGTCGCAAAGGAGATGCCGCCGGAGATGAAAACCAGAATCAGCAGCGGTACACCAAAGGAAAGCCCCAACGCCCGCACCATCATGGAAAGCGGAATGTAGACGATTACGTAGGGGATCATAAGTCCGAATAAAAAGTAGATGCGAAGGAAACGGGAGAGTTTCGTATTGTTTCTTGCAATATAGTACGAGGCCAGAGAGCTGATGGCCACGTTGATCGGAACGGCACACACAACCAGAATGATCGAGTTGCGGTACATTCCCAGAATGTTGTTGCTTTTGTTGGTCAGGATTCTCTCGATGCCCTCAAAGATCGGTGGAATCGGCAGACTCAGCGGAGCGGACATGACTTCACTGCCGGTTTTGAAGGCATTGACTACCGTCAGATACAGCGGAACCAGAAAAAAGACCGCGAGCAGACACAGCAACAGGGTTTGCAGAATGATCGATATTCTTTGATGGTTTTTAACAGAGTGCATTAGGATACCTCCTGCTTTGTGAAGGCATGGACGACCAGGATGGAGATCAGACCGATTCCAATAAACAGCGCCACGGAAATTGCCGAAGAATAACCCATCATGTTGCCGCTGAAACCGTATCTGACAATGTTATAGACGATCGTCTCGGTCATCTTGCCGGGGCCGCCGTCTGTCATGATCTTGACGACATCATAGGCGCGCAGGCCGTTGATGATGCTCATCAGGAAGCTGACCATCGTGCCGGAGGTAATCAGGGGCAGCGTGATATGGCGGAATTTACGCCAGGAGGATGCGCCGTCTACCGTGGCCGCCTCATAAAGCTCCTGCGGCACGGATTGCAGCGCAGAAATATAGATCATCATGTAGTAGCCCAGAGAACTCCAGACACCGACGATGATGATACAAACCAGCGCACTGGTATGTGTCGACATAAACGAGGCGATCAAATGATCCAGGCCAACTGCGCCCAGGATGGTATTCAATACGCCATTATAAGAGAAGATCGCCTTCCAGATGAAAGCAATCGCAACTCCGCTCAGAACATTGGGAAGGAAGAAAATCGTGCGGAAAATCGCGGTTCGGCGTCCGGTTTTATTCAAAAGGACAGCCAGAAACAGTCCCAGAACGTTGCAAATGAGGGTTTGCGCCAGGGTAATGACCACGGTATTGAAAACGGCGTTCCCGATGGATTTATCCCGGAACATCATTTTAAAGTTTTGCAGACCGATAAACTTCATTTCAGTCAGGCCGTTCCAACTGAAAAAGCTCAAAACGAAAGCCATCAGAATCGGAATTACCATGAGAATGGTATATATTAAAAATGCAGGTGCGGCAAACCCTGCTTTTACTTTCATTTGTTTCATGAGATTCTCCTTTTTTGATACAGCGTTGCCCGATAACCGGGCAACGCTGTATCAAAAGTGAATGGGTTAGCGAATGATGACGGACAAAGGATCAGCTCAGATTGATCATATCCTGCAGATCCTGAACGGTCTGCATGGCTTCGGTAACATCCATACCGGTGAAGATCAGCTGCATGGCCTTGCAGGTTTCGTTGGTGATCTGTGCATCGAGAACCTGATCGCCGGCCATGGACTGCAGTTCGGGAACGAGAACCATGCCGTCCAGGTTAGAAACCATCTTCGTGGCAACGGGGCCGAGTTCGTAGGTGACAGGCTCTTTGGTGGTGGAGTTCAGACCGTCAGCCTGCAGAACCTTGCCGTAGATTTCGGGGGTGGTGAAGAACCAGTTGAGGAAAGTCCAGGCAGCTTCCTGCTGCTTGCTTTCAGCAGAAACGCCCCAATAGACCATCGGTGCGCAGTAGGTGTTCAGACCATCGGGGTTGGGGACAACGAACACGCCGAAGCGGTCGTCACCGGCAGCGTCAAAGCCGGCAGCAGCCCACGAGCCGTCGATCATCATCGATGCACCGCCGTTCTGGAACTCAGCAGCAGCCTGCGCATAGCTCCAGGACATTGCACCGGGATGATAGTAACCGGCATCGATCAGTTCTTTCCAGGTTTCCATCGACTCGATGACAACGGGATCGGTCCAGGTCTTCTCACCGCTGTTGATCTTGGCAACGAAGTCGGGGTCAGCATTGACAAGCTGCTGGTTGGTGATTGCAATCCAGTAGGGCTGGCCGGTTGCCCAGACGTCACCGGTACCGCCGCACATCAGCGGGGTCTTGCCGGCAGCCTTCAGAGCGGCGCAGTTGGAGACAAATTCGTCATAAGTGGTAGGCTCGCTGAGGCCGAGTTCTTCGTAGTCAGCCTTGTTGTAGTAGCACTGCATTCTCAGCTGCTTGGAGAACGGAACGAGAATGGTCTTGCCGCCGTAGGTACACATAGCGCCTTCTTCAAACAGCGCAGCGGTTTCTGCGGGCAGCTCGGCGAACAGCTCCGGAGCGGAAGAGGCCAGATACTGCGCTTCCATCACGATGTCGGGGAAGCTGCCGCTGGCGGCCAGCGTCTTCCAGAACATGGTGCGGTCATCACCGGTGGCAACGATCTTCTCCACATGGATACCGGGGTTGTCTGCTTCAAAAGCGGCAATCACGGAGTCCCACAGCTCGGCTGTGAAGTTGTTCGTCTCGAAAAGACCCCAGGTGATGGTGATCGGCTCAGCATCGGCGGTGGGAGTCTCCGGGGCTGCGGTTTCTTCCTGCTCAGTCTGAGCGGGGGTGCTGCTCTGTTCGGGAGCGGGAGCGGGTGTCTCCTGCTTGGCAGCGCAGGCAGCCATGCTCAGAACCATAAGGGCGGCCAAGAGCAGAGCGATGAATCTCTTCATTTTTGTTCCTCCTAAAAACTTTTTTGATATCGGTTTCGATATCTTATGCGTTCATTGTAAGATACCATATCTGTATTTGACAATTTCGTAAATTGTAGATTTTATTCAAAATTAACAGTTTTTCTTTATTGCGGCGCATTCTTGTGTATAATAGTAACAGATTATATACTCGAATCCTGACGCTTTTTGAAAGGAGAGTATTATGAAGCGGCTTCGTATCCATCGTTTCGACCCAGTTCGCCTTGGCCTGTTTTCCAGAGTCAATCTGTATATGCTGCTGGTCGTGACGCTGGTGATGATTATGATCTGTGTGCTGCTGATGCAGAGCATCATCTATCCCGGTCTGGAAAAAGACAGATTGCTGAACGAAGAAGCGGCCACACAGCTGCTCAATCTGTTGGAAGAAAAATATGCGCTGGCGTTCAACCACTCCAAATTGCTCCATACACAAGATCATGTATCCGATGTCTTCCATAATCAGCGCATTTCCAGCGACGATTACTATTCTTTGGCCGGAATCCGCTTTATTCGCAGTTACTGTATCACGACGATATACGGCGACGAGGATATTATGGATGTGCTGATCGTTCCGTTCTCGCAGGAAAATGTTTTCTTTTCCTCTTCGATGTCGACCAGATTAGCCAGCGTCAGCACAAATTATATGGACTTTCCGGAAGTGCAGGCCGCTTTGAATGCAGAGCAGAATATTTCCGTTGTCTATTCTGCGTCACAGGACTATATGGTTCCCGATGATACGGAAATGATCGTTTTTGCAATCAAGATCTTTGATGTATCCGCAAATGACTATAAAACCCCCATCGGGGTCATGCTCATTCATTATCCGCTCTCGGTATTTGCAGATGCGTATCAGAAACTGGGGAATCTGTCCGGCGGCGATGTCTATGTGCGAAACCGGGAGAATATCATCGTGTTCTCGACCGATCATGACCTGCTGGGCAAGCCCTATGATGCGTCACTGGAGCAAAACGCCGAGGTGACCCGCAAGCGCATCTCCACGTCCGGTATGGAGCTGATCAGTGTTGTCCCCATGAATCTGCTTCGTTCGGAGACGGCCCGGATGATTTTTGTGATGCTGCTTGTTTTGATTCCGGCGATGCTGCTGGTCAGTGGTTTTGTGATGATTATCAACCGGCAGTATCGGCGACGGCTCAACAGCCTGTCCGATGCCATGAAAAACTACACCGCCAATGGCAGCCAGCTGCCCGTCCACATTCACAGCCACGATGAGCTGTCGGAGCTGGCAGACCAGTTTAATGAGATGTGCCAGCGGCTCGATCAGCAGATCAAGCTGAATTATCAGGCCGAACTGGGGCGAAAGACTGCCGAGCTGAATGCCATGCAGGCGCAGATCAATCCGCATTTCCTCTTTAATACCATCGAGACAATCCGAATGCGCGCGGTGGAGGACGGAAACAGCAGAGTTTCGGAAATGCTGCTGCAATTGGGGCAGCTGTTCCATTGGATTATTCAGATGGATCAGCGCATCGTCTATCTCGAGGACGAGATCGATTATAATGAAGCGTATCTGGAACTGCAAAAGCTGCGCTATGATGACAGCTTTGAGTATGAGTTCCGGATTCCCAACGATGTGCTGTATCTGGGTATTCCGAAATTTACGCTCCAACCGATCATCGAAAATGCCATTCGCCACGGCTTCTGGGAGAATACCATCCCCGGCCTGATTACGATCTCTGCCGAACAGAAGCATGACCGGCTGTATCTGTATGTGGCCGACAACGGAACGGGTATGACACCCCAGAGGCTCGAACAATTGCAGAGCCATATTCTGAACGCCGCTGCGCTGCCGGGGTTTGGCATTGGCATACGCAATGTCCACAAGCGGATTCAGCTGCTCTTCGGAGGAGAATATGGCGTTTCCGTCGAAAGCCGGCAGGGGCACGGGACGACGGTCACGATCACCCTGCCGGCGCTGCCCAAAAACGAAATGGAACGTGCATCCTTTTTGAAACAGGAAGAAGCAGAAGAACCGGAAAAGAACGAGCCTGTATGAAAGATTCTGAAGAAAGGGAGATGTCGTGTGAACTATTCTATCTGTGATTTTGGTGCATCGGTGTTACATACGGCCGCGGACAATGGCCGCGCGATTCAGCGGGCAGTTGACTATGCCGCAGCGCAGGGCGGCGGCACGGTGGTCGTGCCGGCCGGGCGCTATGAAACGGCGCATATCCGGCTGCGCAGTCATATCTGCATGGAGCTGCAGGCCGGTGCGGTGCTGGTTGGCTCTGAGCGGTATGAAGACTGCATCTGCTCATCCACGCCTTATCCCAGCGTGGATATGATGGGCATTCCGTCCCCTGCGGCGGATACCTGCTGGGCGGCGCTGCTCTGGGCGGAGGATGCCGAGGATATTACCGTCTGCGGCAGCGGCACGCTCGAAGGCCGGGGAATGTACTATCCCGTGCCGGATGACCCCATGCTTCGCCGCCCGATGCTGCTGTTCTTTGAGCGGTGCAGCCGGGTGCGGGTGCGGGATGTGACGCTGCGCAATCCGTCGATGTATGCGTTTCTGGCCTCAAGAAGCCGGGAACTGCGGCTGGAAGGGCTGCGGGTGGATTCCTGGGAGACGGAAAACGGTGACGGTCTGGATTTCAACGGCTGCGAGGATGTGATGATCCGGGACTGTCTGGTGGAATCCGGCGACGACGCCATCTCCCTGAAGGCCACCTATCCGGATGCGCCGTGCCGGAATGTTGTGATCTGCGGCTGTATTCTTCGCGGTGTCTGGTCCGGCTTCCGCATGGGAACGGAATCCACCGCTTCGATGGAAAACATTCTCCTGAACCAGTGCGTCATGGAGCGGTGCAGCGACGGAATCAAAATTCAGGACTGCGCAGCCGGTGTCTATGAGAATGTGCGGATCACAAATATCTCGATGCGCGAGGTTCACCGGCCGGTCTTTATGACCATCAACAGCTTCCGTCTGTCCAAGTATGACAGCTCCATTCGCC
Organism: uncultured Oscillospiraceae bacterium; assembly: GCA_964434135.1. Lineage (GTDB taxonomy): Bacteria > Bacillota > Clostridia > Oscillospirales > Oscillospiraceae > CAG-170. The sequence goes on along the minus strand of CAYSTN010000002.1, from coordinate 46,788 downwards.
CGCCCATGGGCGGGATTCGCGATATCGTCATCGACGGCCTGAGCGCGTATATGGCACAGACCAGCGGAGAATATCAGAGAAACTGCATGATTCTTTCCGGCAGTCCCGTAGAGCCGCTGAAAAACATCACGCTGCGCAATATGCAGGTGTACTTCTGCGGCGAGGCCGAGCCGGATTCCTTCGAACGGGTGGATGTTCCGGAATTTCTGGACTACAGCTTCCTCTATGCCGATATTTTTTCCATCAACGGCGGCTACCCGGCCAGCGGTATCTTCCTGCGGCACATCGATGGGCTGACGATGGAAAACTGCCGTCTGATTCGCCGGGATGACGACCCGAGGCCGCTGCTGATGGGCTATGATCTGGCGGGTGTCAGTCTCCGAAATGTAGCCGCTCAGGGCGGCGGGGGCTTCTTCCAGACGCAGGACAGTGACATTCAGCTGTGCGGCTGCACCTACGGCGGCGAAGCCGCTGCGCTTGCGCCGTTCCCGGCGCATTTGCTGCCGCGCTATCGCCGATTCGTGCAGGAGAGTACCGAAACGGACGGATATCTGGACACGCTGGCGCGGACGGTAGATCGGGCGCAGGCCTGCCCGGTGCAGCGCGCCATCGAGCCGGAGCAGTGGGAAAAAGATGGAGACTGCTGGCAAACGAGCGTCACGCTTTGTCCGGGAACGCAGTGGCTGCTGTTGGTATCCTGCGGCGATGTGGCGGTTTTTGTCAACGAAAAGCCGGTGGGACAATGTGTGCTGCCGAAGAATTACCGCAATCTGTGCGCCTGGGCGGTGGAACTTTGCGGTATACAGCCGGGCCCGGCTACGATCACGCTGCGATGGCTGGAGCCGGATGACCGAAACGGTCCGGTCTGCCGCCTGCCCTTCGGGGCGTTCACAGCCATGCAGCCGGGACTGTATGCCACGGCGAAGCTCTGCGGACAGGAGGAATCATCATGAAACGAATGTTACAGCTCATCGGCGTTCGGCCGGAATGTCTGGACGAGTATGTGGATTTACATGACCACATCTGGCCGGAAGTGGCCGAGGCCATCGCGCAGGCGCATTTGCAGAACTATTCCATCTTTTACTGCAATGGTTCTCTGATGCAGTATATGGAATACACCGGAAGCGACCTGGAGGCCGATATGGCCTGGCTTTCGCAGTGTGATGCCATGCGCCGCTGGTGCGCTGTCTGCCGGACCATGCAGATTCCTGACAGCGGCCAATGGCTCGATGCGCGAGAGGTATTTCATCAGGATTGAGCAATCATCCTACAGAAAGGAGAATGGGCTTGTATCGAATGATTCTGGTGGATGATGAACCCAACATCCGGAAAGGTCTGACAAAACTGATCCCCTGGGAAGACTACGGGGTAGAGATCGTGGCAGAAGCGGACAGCGGTGTATCGGCGCTGGCACTGATCGAACGGCTGCATCCGGATTTTGCGATCGTCGATATTCAGATGCCGCATATGGACGGGCTGGAGCTTCTGCGGCAGATGCAGGAGCGAAAGGACGCGCCAAAGTTTATCATGCTCAGCGGCTTCGATCAATTTGACTATGTCCGAACCGCCATGCGGCTGGGGGCGCAGAACTATTTGCTCAAGCCTGTCGATGCCGAGGAACTGACGACAACGGTTGTGGAAATGGTAGGGCTGGTTCACGATGAGGAACAGAAGAAGCAGCAGTTTCAGGAAAGTATGCAGGCGCTGATGAACAACACCCTGAACCGGCTGCTCAACAGCCAGATCGAAGTTCGGGAGCTGCGGGAAAAGTGCAAGCTGCTGAATATCACCCTGCGCTGCAACCATATGGTAGTGGGCTGTATCCGGCCGCAATTTGATAATCAGGACACCGCACTTCGGTATATCATGTTCCGCAGTCTGGATATTTGCCGGCAGAAGACCGGAGCGGTTCTGACGGCCTATCCGGTAGCGGACATCGGCGACAACGTCGTTCTGATTATTAAGAATCCGGATGGGCAATTCGACCAGGCGCAGCTTCTGCAATTGCTGGAGGAGTGCGCCGGAGAAATCACAAGAAATCTGGGATGCAGCTGCGTAACGGCGCTGGGGACTGATGTGACATCCTTCCGGGAGATTCCAACCTCTTACCAAAATGCCCTGAGACTGCTCAACTTGAAAAGTCTGTGGGGTGATACGGAAATCGCAGTCGATACGGCTGTGAATATCCAGACCAATGTCAGCATGGCCTTCAATACGCAAAGTCTCGTAGAGATGCTGCAAAACCATGACAGCGAGAAGCTCAAGTCTCTGGTGGAAATTTTTATCGACCGAACCTTGCCGGAAAGACGCGTGGATAATCTGGTGCAGGTCAAATATCATCTGGTGGAACTGGTGAGCTGTGCGTTGCAGGCCGCGCACCAGTGCTACGTCCCGGAAGCGGAGATCACGGCCATCCGCGCGGATATCTACGCCAGGATTCAGCAGGCGAAGTCTTTGCATACGCTCAGAACCGTAGTCCTTGCGTTTATCGTGAATCTGTCCGAGCGCACGCAGCAGCTCAGGAGCAACAGCTACTCCAAGCGGGTTCAGTATGTTGTCGAACACATTCACCGCTACTACAACGACTGCAATCTGTCTTTGAAAACGCTGGCTGGAGATTTGGGCGTCAATGCAGCGTATCTTGGCAGGCAGTTCAGCTCCGAGACAGGCGAATTTTTCTCCGATTATCTCAATGGCGTCCGGATTCAGCACGCCAGAGCGCTGCTTGCCACGACGCAGCTGAAGCTGACCGAGGTGGCGCAGCAGGTCGGCTTTGTGAACGTATCCTATTTTTCAACGATTTATAAAAAGATAACCGGAGAGCGCCCCGGTCAATCCCGCAATGTGAAAGGTTAGGCGATACCAATGCAATTTTATCTGGATATTCCGGTTCAGTTTCCGGGAAAGATTCAAAAGACTTACGATCTGATCGTCCCCGAAGGAACAGCTTCGGAAATACCGCTGCTGGTTTGGATTCACGGCGGCGGCTGGTGTGGCGGAGAAAAGCGGGTGTATAACGACTTTGAGCGCTTTAGCAACCGGGGCTTTGCGGTGCTTTCCATCGATTATCGCTTTAGTCAGGAAGCACCCTTTCCGGCGCAGCTGATCGATTGTAAGCGCGCAATTCGCTGGGCTAGAGCCAATGCGGCGCGGTATGGCTACTGCGCGGACAAGATCGTAGTTGGCGGCAGCAGTGCAGGCGGCCATTTGGCTGCGCTGCTTGGGGTCACCAACGAAAATCCTGCCTTCGATCAGGGAGAAGATTTGCAGTACAGCTCGACGGTTCAGGCCGTGGTGGACGAATTTGGCCCGGCAGATCTGGATGAGAAAAAGATGCCGGGGCTGACGCATGAGCTGCGCGCGCTCCTACAGGATGATCCACAGCGAATTGCGGCGGCCTCGCCGCTGCGGCAGATCACGGGAAACGAACCGCCGTTTTTCGTGGCTCACGGGACAGCTGACCCGCTCGTTCCGGTGGAGCAGAGCCGCCTTTTTGCAGAAAAGCTCCTTCAGGCCGGGGTGAATGTCACCTATCTGGAAGTGGCCGGCGGCGAACACGGTTTCGACACCACGGAGTTTTATCACGCATTGACCAATTTTATTTGCGGACAATTTCTGTAAGTCTCGCATAACATTCAACGCGTTTGTGAATGTACAAAATGTGCATATCAACTATAATTTTTGAAATTGCGACAGGCAAAAGAAAAATTTATGATTAAACAGGAAGTAAGCTGATACATATTGAAACGGGAGGATAAAAATGAAAGCTGCATATGTGAAAGCACCGTTTGAAATTATTGTGAAGGAAGCGCCCCAGCGCGCCCTGACTGAGACGGAAGTCCGGATTGACATCCACGCCTGTGGTGTCTGCGGCCATGACCTGATCCTGATGCGCTATGCCGCAACGGAACTGCAACAGTTTGGACATGAGGTAGTCGGCACCATCACGGAGATCGGTTCTCTGGTGGAAAACGTCAAGGTCGGTGACCGGGTCGTGCTGGAAAGCGGTACGTATGATCGCTTCAGCGATGTTGCCCGCAACGGCCGCGTAGACCTCAACAATCGTGGCCCGAACTTCTGGATCAAGGGCGAGGACAATATGGGCTTCGGTGAGACGATGATCGCGCCCTGTGAGTGCTGCGTTAAAGTTCCCGATGGCCTGACGGATGAGCAGGTCGTACTCATCGAGCCGATGGGCGTGGCGCTGGATCTGGTCAAGACGGCTGAAATCAAGCTGACGCAGGATGTGCTGGTCATGGGTCTTGGCCCCATCGGCCTGATGGCCGCCCGGATGGCCAAGCTCAGCGGTGCGAACCACGTCTACGCGACGGAGCTGCCCGCATCCAAGGCTAAAATTGCACTGGCGCAGAAGTGGGGCATTGAGGTCATTGACCCGAGCGAAGTAGAGCAGTATCCCTTCCCGGCCGGTGGCGTCGATCATGTTCTGGTCACAGCCCATCCTTCCGTGATCCCCACTGCGCTGAACATCTGCAACCGCGGCGGCATTGTTTCGTTCCTGGCCATCGCCTACGGTGAGGACAGAATGGTTTCCATCGATTCGTGCTATGTCCACGAAATGAAGCTCCAGCTGCGCGCCTCTAACGCATCGCCTGCCCTGTACTTCCCGGAGTGCCTGCGGATGATCGAGAGCGGCGCTGTGGATACGGCGGCTTTGATCTCGCACCGCTGCACGCTGGAAGAACTGCCCGAGGCTGTCAACGCATTTGCCAAAGATCGGGAACATGGCCTCAAATGCGTCATGTTCAATCATTAAGGAGGTAGCAAAGATGCTTCGTTATGGAATTGTTGGCTGCGGTAACATTTCCCGCTTCCACTTTGACGCCCTGAAAAAGATGGGTGCAACCATCACCTATGTGGCAGATATCAATCTGGAGGCCGCCAAAGCCAGAGCCGCCCAGTTTGGTGCCAAGGCGGTCAGCGATTATCACGAGCTGGTCAACGCCGAGGATGTGGATGTGGTCACCATTGCCTGCGCCGGTGTGGCGCACAAGAACATTGCGCTGGCGTCCATTGCCGCAGGCAAGGCCGTGATCTGCGAAAAGACCATGACTACCTCGCAGGAGGAGGCCTATGAAGTGGCAAAGGCTGCGGAAAAGGCCGGTACGCCCTTCTATGTCTGCTATATGAAGCGGTTTTTCAGCGCAGAGAAGAAGCTGAAGCAGCTGCTGCCCCAAATCGGCAAGGTTTTTGCAGCCTCTGCCCGCTCCTATCAGGCCTGGGGCAACTTCTATACGCCCGATCACGGCTGGAATCTCGATGCGATTCTCGGCGGCTATGGCGGCGCTGTGACCAACTGCGCGGGCAGCCATGTGCTGGATATGATTATGAACCTGTTTGGCCGTCCGGACAGCGTCTACGCCAATATCAACTACTATCCCGACACGAAATTTGACCGCAAGGCCACGGCCATCTTTGAGTACAACGATGACAAGACCGTACAGTTTGAAACCTATGCCCATCCGCTCAAGCGCATCGGATATGAGCGCAATTCCTGGGATGAGGGCATCCAGATCACCGGCACCAATGGCCGTCTGGAGCTGTACACCGTCATGTGGGATCATCCGGAGAACAACGGCGTTCTGCTGGTTCACTATGACAATGAGACAGAAACCAGCACCGAGTACCGTTTCCCGGCAGAAAACCCCTTCGAGCTGGAACTGAACCAGTTCAACAAATGGCTGGAAGAAGGCCGTCAGGAAACGCCCAGTTACGTCGATGGATACAATGTGGATACCCTTCTGTCCCATATGTATCGCTCCGCTGCCGAGCATCGGAGTCTTGTCATCGACTGGAAAGACGTATGACATCCATTTATCGCGCACTCAAGAGTGCGGCGGGCAACGGTTACTATGCCCGCCGCATTCTTTCAGAATTGGCATATCTGCAAAATCTGCTTCTGGCCGAAGATGGGGCGATCTGCGCACCGGTGCAGCAGGCCATGGAGCAGCTGCTTCGCCGGGTCGAGGAAGAAGGGGTCGTCACCAAGGCGGCGGCACTGGCCTGCGAGGCAGAACTGTCTGCTTATTCGAAACGAGCCAAGGCATATCATCTCATCTGCGCCGCCCATGCCCATATCGATATGAACTGGCAATGGGGCACCGATGAGACGACCGGTATCGTCATCGATACCTTCCAGACCATGCTGAACCTGATGCGGGAGTATCCGCTCTTTACTTTCTCCCAGTCACAGGCCTCTGTCTATGAGATCATCGAGCGCTACTGCCCCACCATGCTGCCGGAGATTCGCCAGCGCATCCGGGAAGGACGCTGGGAGGTCACGGCCAGCACATGGGTGGAAGAAGATCAGAATATGTCCAATACGGAATCGATTCTGCGGCATCTGCTTTATACCAAGGCGTATTTGTCCGAGCTGCTGGAGATCGATCCCGATACGCTGGATCTTGATTTTGAGCCGGATACCTTCGGCCACAGCGCCCATATGCCCGCGCTGCTGCGCACCGGCGGCGTGAAATATTTCTACTACTGCCGCGGCTACGACTGCAAGCGCACCTTCCGCTGGAAAGCACCCTCCGGCGATGAGGTTCTGGCTCTGTGTGAGCCGGGGTGGTATCATGGCGCAATTGAATATGAAATGACGCAGTTTATGCCCCAGTGGTGCAAGGAAAATGGGCTGAAAACCGCGCTGAAGGTCTACGGGGTCGGCGACCACGGCGGCGGCCCCACCCGGCGTGATTTGGAGCGGATTTTGGATATGGCCGGCTGGCCTTTGATGCCCACCATCACCTTCGGGCCGATGCGGGAGTTCTTCCGGGAGCTGGAAGAGCATCGGGAGCAGCTGCCGGTGGTGCAGCAGGAGCTGAACTTCATTTTCCCCGGCTGCTATACCTCCCAGTCCCGGCTGAAACAGGCCAACCGCCACGGCGAAGATCATCTTTACGATGCCGAGGCGCTTTGCGCCATGTCCATTCTGGCCGGTGGCCAGTGCGCCAATCCCGGCGGGTTTGCCGCAGGCTGGAAAAAGATCCTGTTCAATCAGTTCCACGATATTCTGCCCGGTTCGTGTATCCGCGAAGCCAGAGAAGCTGCACTGGGCAGCACGCAGGAGGCTGGCGCCTATGCCATCGGCAACGCCAACCGCGCCATGCGCGATTTGGGGCTTCGGGTCGATACGGCGCTGTTTGGCGTTCAGGTCGATCCGCAATCCACGGCAGAAGGCGGCGGTGTCGGCTGCAATACCGTCAAGGCATCCCGCCGAGAGCGGGATTATGCTGCCACAGACTTTGCGTTCACGGCGACCAGCCGCGGCGGCGGCAAGCTTCGCGCCTATACCATCTTCAACCCCACCCAGTATGACCGGCGGGAAACCGTAGAGCTGACCTTGTGGGACTGGCCGCTGCCGCTGAACGAAACAACCGTCCGCGACGGCAGCCGTCAGGAGGTCGCATTCTCGGCGCTTCAGCCCCGGCAGGACTACTGGCGGCATCAGTTTGACAAGATCGCCTTTACCGCAGAAGTTCCTGCTTTCGGCTACGCCAACTATTATATCATGGAGACCGAGGAGCCCCGGTATGTAAAGCCCTGGGATGAGCCCCGGATGCTGCCCAGAGGAGACGAAGGCTTTGTTTTGCAGAACGCCCATATTCGCGCTGCGTTCAGCCCGGCCGATCTCAAGCTGTCGTCGCTGGTAGATAAGGCCACCGGACAGGAGCTGCTTTCCGCCGGCGCAGGTTTCCGGCTGGTGCGGGAGACGGAGGACTGGATGTCCTCGTGGGTCGTGGGCGATTATGCCGGTATCACCGATCTCAACAGCAGCCACGATGTCCATGTGACCGGCTTTGGCACAGAAGGAGAAATGCAGTGGCTCGCCTATGAGATTCGCTTTGGACGCTCTTTGCTGGCCGCCAAATTCCTGCTGGCCGGTGAGAGCAGGACACTGCGGCTGAGTCTGGAAGTGGATTATCAGGAACTGGGCGGAGAGGGGCAGGTTCCCCAGCTGCAATTCCATGTTCCCTACGCCTACCGGCCGCAGACCATTCGCTGCGATGTGCCCGGCGGATATACCGATCGTCCGGAGCTTGCCCACGATATCCCGGCCATTCGGTATTTGTGCCCTGTGGCGGAAACAGGCAGTTCGCTGGTCTTTACCAGTGACTGCAAGTATGGCTATCGGGCGTGGGACAATGCCGTGCTGGTCGATCTGTTGCGCGCGTCCACCATTCCGGATCGCTATCCGGAGCAGGGCGTTCATCAGATCGAACTGGGTTTTGCCGTTTCGCAGGATGTGTCCCCCGCTGCACTGGCCAGAATCGGCATGGAGTTTGCGCATCCCCTGTATCCGTATTCCAACTCCCTGCATACCGGCCAGCTTCCGCAGCGCAAAAGCCTGCTGACTGTAAACGGCGCACAGGTGCTGGCGCTGAAACCGGGCGAAGACCCCGAAACGGTCGTTTTGCATACGGAACACAGCGGCGAGGTTCTTGCCTCTTATCCCCTGACCTCCCTGAACCTTTCAGAGCAGCCATGCAGCGCACACGCGCCATATGGCATCTGGCAGATTCAGTTCAAAAAATAAGGAGCAGCTATGGAACTGTACAGCATCAAAATAAACGGCTATTCCAACCCGGTGGGGTATCTGTTGGATACCCTGGTCTGCTCCTGGAAGGTTCGGGGTGCTACAGGGTCGAGGCAAAGTATGGTTCGCATCGAAATCGATACCGACCCGGCCTTTTCCGCGCCGCTCTATACGCTGCAAGGGGCTGAGCTGGACAGCATCGCGCAGAAGCTCGACTTTCCGCGCCAGCCGCGTACCCGGTATCATCTGCGGATCACCGTAACTTCCGATACCGGAGAAACCGCCAGCGGGCTTGCCTTTTTTGAAACAGCCAAGCAGGATGAGCCGTGGTCTGCCCAGTGGATTGGTCTGCATCCGGATACACAGTTCCATCCGGTCTTTCGGAAGCGGTTTTCCTGTAAAAAGTCCATCAAACAGGCGCGGCTTTATCTCTGCGGCCTTGGCCTGTTTGAAGCCCATTTGAACGGAATACAGGCCGGAAATGACTTCCTTGCGCCCTTTATCAATGACTATCAGGCTCATGTGCAATACTGTACCTATGATGTCACCCATGCCATTCGGGCAGAAAACGAGCTGCTGGTCTACCTCGGCAACGGCTGGTATAAAGGGCGCTTCGGTGTCACCGGTCACAGCGGCTTTTTCGGGAAAGACTTTGCGCTGATCGCAGAGCTTCACCTGACCTATGCAGACGGCTCCTGTGCGGTCATTGGCACAGATCAAAGCTGGGACTATCGCCAAAGTCCCTTTGTGCAAACCGATATTTACGATGGCGAGGTTCAGGACTATCTGTGCGAGCAGGCCGTATCGGGAACGTGGCGCAGCGCCGCTTTGATTGCAGCGCCCGCTCCTGTGATCGAACGGTATTCCCTTCCGGTACACGCCATGGAAGCCCTGCCGGTACAGAAAGTGATTCACACCCCGGCAGGAGAAACGGTACTGGACTTCGGCCAGAACTTTGCCGGTTATGTGGAATGTACGCAGACGCTGGCCAAAGGGACGGTTTTAAAGCTGGAATGTGCCGAGATTTTACAGGATGGAAATTTCTATCATGATAACTATAAGGGCGCAAAATCCCAGTTTGTCTACATATCTGACGGCGTTTCTCGCCTGATTCGTCCGCATTTCACGTTCTTTGGCTTCCGTTATATCAAAATCACCGGCCTGGAGCAAATCGACCCGGCCTACTTTACCGGGCGGGCAGTCTATTCCGAAATGGAGCGCACCGGGTTTATTACGACCTCGCATGAAAAGCTGAACCGCTTATACGAAAACTGTCTGTGGAGTATGCGTTCCAATTTCCTGGATATGCCAACGGACTGCCCACAGCGGGACGAACGGCTCGGCTGGACCGGAGATGCAGCCGCTTTTTGCCGAACGGCCGGATATCATATGGACACACAGGCGTTCTTTCAGAAATTCCTGCGGGACCTGCGCACCGATCAGCAGCGAAATCATGGCCGGGTCGCCATTTATATGCCAAACACAACGCCCGGCGTCTGCTCGAGCGTCTGGAGTGACATTGCCACCATTCTTCCGGATATGTGCTATACTTACTACGGAAATAAAGAGGCACTGGCGCAGAACTATCCTTTGATGCGCGACTGGGTCGAGTACATCCATCAGGCAGATGTTGCCCGCGGCGTCAAAAATCTCTACGATTTTGACCCGCAATTCGGAGATTGGCTGGCGCTGGACGGATATACGGAGCAAAGCGTCTGGGGGCGGACAGACCCGGTATTCCTTTCCTCTGTCTTTTATTATGCCTCTGTCATGATGACAGCGCAGACTGCGGAAACGCTGGAGCTGCCGGAGGCGCGGGATTATCGTCAGCTGGCCGCAGACATCCGCGCTGCGATCCTGCGTGAGTTCTATACGCCGTCCGGCCGCCTGTCTGTCGATACCCAGACCGGATATCTGCTGGCGCTGCGGTTTCACCTGTATCCCGACAAAGACATTTTGCTGGACGGGCTGCACCGGCGCTTTGTACACGACCACGGTCGAATCCGTACCGGCTTCGTTGGTACCGCACTGCTGCCTGTCGCGTTTGCACAGAACGGCCTTGTGGATGCGTTCTACGATTTGCTGTTTTATGAAGGCTATCCCGGCTGGCTGTATGCCGTGAACCTGGGCGCTACGACCATTTGGGAACGCTGGAACTCCGTTGCCCCGGACGGGCATCTCAGCGGCACGTCCATGCACTCGCTGAACCACTACGCCTTCGGCTCGGTGATCGAATTTCTATACCGTTATACAGCCGGCATCATCCCCACCAGCCCCGGTTTCCGTTCCGTCCGCCTGGAGCCAAAACCAAACTGGCGACTTCGGACGTTCCAATGCAGCTTTGACTCGGCTGCCGGCCGATACGTCAGCAACTGGCGGCTTCTGGACGACGGCCAGCTGACGGTAGAGCTGGAGATCCCCTTCGGCTGCACCGCGCAGGTGGTTCTTCCGGACTATGCAGGCTCAGATTTTACGCTGGAAGCCGGTCACTATACTTACACCTATCACCCGTTGCGGGATTTCACGCGCCCCTTTGATGCGCATACGCCGATGGATGTATTGGCGCACGAACCGCAGGCGATGGCCGTTTTGCAGCAGACGCTGCCGCGTATGTATCAGGCGCTGCAAAGCGGAAACATAGACGAACAGCCGTCCACACTGGAAGATGAACTGCAAAAAACGCGCGCCGTGAATTATCCTCCGGAAAAGCTGGCGCAGATCGAGCGGGCTGTTGTGGATATGTTCTGTTATCCCGAAGCCGATCTGCTGTCTGCGATAGAAGCGCTGAAGCAGGTCAAAAGCAGTCTCTTCACGCAGCCTGAATATCCGGGATGAACGCCGCGAAACCATTATCATGAGAAAGGATGTTTTACGATGAAACGATCGCAGATCAACCAAGCGTTAAAAGACCTCGAAACCATGTGCCAAAAGTACCATTGCTACCTGCCGCCCTTCTGCCACATCACCCCGGAACAGTGGCGCAGCAAGGGTCACGAGTATGACGAAGTCCGGGACTGTATGCTCGGCTGGGATATTACCGATTTTGGCTCGGGTGATTTTGACAAGCTGGGCTTCTCGCTCATTACCATCCGCAACGGCTGCCGCACGCAGCCGGAAAAGTACCCCAAGGTCTACGCCGAAAAACTCCTGTACCTGAAAGAAGGCCAGATGGCAGCCAACCACTTCCACTGGTTCAAGACCGAGGATATCATCAACCGCGGCGGCGGCAACTGCCTGATTCGCGTTTATAACTCTCTTCCCAATGAAGAAATCGACTACGAAACCCCCGTCACCGTCCACTGTGACGGCCTTGCCCGCACGGTTCCTGCCGGTACGCAGATCAAGCTCTGCCCCGGTGAAAGCATCTGGATCACACAGGGAATGTACCACGACTTTGCCGTGGAAGAGGGCACGGGCGCTGTCCTGCTCGGTGAGGTCAGCCAGTGCAACGACGATAATACCGATAACCGCTTCAACCCGCCCGTGGGTCGTTTCCCTGAGATTGAGGAGGACGAGCCGCCTTACCGCCTGCTGTGCAACGAGTACCCGGAAGCAAAAGATTAAACAGCGCGCACTGCCTCACCGTCACGATTTTCGTTCCAACCCCGGAAAGCCGCAATCATCCATTTTTCACCCCCACACATAAACCAAAACCAAACGCAGGAAGCCGGTTTCGGCTTCCTGCGTTTTGTCTGGAAACGAGCGTTTATGTCTGTTCGCCGAACAGCAGCTTCAGCACCTGCGTATGCGTATAGGTGGATACGCCGTAGGTATTGATGAGCGTGTCGACAAAGGCGTCGAACTGGTGGTGGAAATACGGGTGGCCGAAGCACAGGAACACGACCGGCGTTCCGAGCTTGCTCCATCCGCCCATCATATTCCGCGCCAGCAGCCCGTGAAGCGATAAGCCGTTCGTGCCGCAGCAGAACTCATTCGCAACACTGCACACGATCAGATCGTACTCGCGGCGCTCGGCTGCTTCTTCCAGCCGAACCGGGCCGGGGTCGTGCCAGAAGTCGGCCTGATATCCGGCCTTGCACAGAGCCTGATAGAAATCATCCGAATGCGTGTTGCCAGTGTAGACGTTGGAAAAATCAACGACCAGGATGCGGCTGTCGGCTTTGGCCTGGAAGGGAAGCACCTTTTTCCGATCCCGGACGATCCGGACGCTTCCGGCTGTGATCTGCTGAACGAGGGCATACGCATCGATCGAAAGCTCCGGCTGCGGCCGGAAGCTCTCGCGAACCTGCCGCGTAAAGCACATGGTTCGGTAGGCGCGGTCCTGCAAGACCGACAGCGGCAGGAAGCCGCTTTCGACCAGTCCGGTCATTTTTTCAAAGAACACCTCGTCGGTGCGGACAAACTCCATGATATCGCCGCCGCACTTGAGGTAGGTCGCGCACGCTTCGTAGTAGTTCATAAACCCGGCAAAGCCCGCCATGGTCATGGCATCCGAGCAGATGATACCCGCAAAGCCAAGCTCCTCGCGCAGCAGCGTGGTCAGCAGAGGATACGAGAGCGTAGCGGGCGGGCACAGTCCCAGCTCCGGATCGGGCTGATCGAAAGCCGGCAGCGAGATGTGACCCGGCATGATGCACATTGCGCCCTGATCGATCAACGTGCGATAGACCTTGCCGAACGTGTCCCACCACTGCTCTTTGGACAGGGGATTGACTGCGGTGGTCAGATGCTGGTCATAAGCGCAGATTCCGTCGCCGGGGAAGTGCTTGATGGTGGCGACGACGCCGCCATCTTGCAGACCGCGCATATAGCCTCCGGCGATGTCGATCACCGTCTGGGCATCACAACCGGCAGCGCGGGTGCTGATGGCCGGTGCGTCCTCACGCAGCAGGATGTCGACACACGGAGAGATCGACCAGCGGAAGCCTGCCTCGACGGACTGCTGCGCCGTGACGCGTCCGGCCTGATAGGCAAGCTCCGGCGAACCGCATTCGCCCAGTGCCCGCATAGAGGGGAATTTGATGCACTCGCGCAGCATATCGCCCGTACCGCATTCGGTATCACTACAGAAAATCGCGGGAACGGCTGCGTCCCGGTTGTACTGTTCGATAAAGGCTTCTGCGGCCACCCGGGTCGTCTTATGAAGAAAGACCATCTGATAGCCCTTTTCCAGAGCCTGCTCTTCCGCGATGGCCTGCGGGCAGGAAACGGCCTTCAACAGATCCCGGACGGACATCTGCTTGACCAGCTCGCGATATTCGGGGTATTGATTTAAGGTAAATTTCATGGCATAGATCTCCTTTGGCGTACCAAACATGGCGCGGGATTTCTCTCACCCCATGATATCGCCGCCGGGTCGGTACGACAATCACAAAAACTTCGAATTTTGTCAAAAAACACAAAAATCGACAAAAAGAATGCGGCGGGTGCGGCAAAGAGACGAAAATGTTACAAGAAAACCTTGCCGGAATCGAACTTTTCAAAAGGATTCGACCTTTTTGAAATTGACGATGCAGGCCAAAAGAACGTATCATGAAAGCAGAGAAACACGCAACGAGTTGGAAGGGGAGAACGAACCGGTATGACAAGGCAATCGACCAACCGGCCACCCAGAGGGCCGAGACTGATGACCAACAGCAAATGGAAGCGCGTCTGGGAAAACCGCCTGTTTTATTTTCTGGCGCTTCCCGGTGTGATCTTTCTGCTGCTGTTCAACTACGCGCCGATGGCGGGTCTGTACATGGTCTTTGAACGCTATACGTATGAAGGCGGCTTATTCGGCAGTGAGTTTGTCGGGCTGAAAAACTTTGAGTTCTTCTTCCGCAATCTTCCCGATGCGCTGCGCGCAACCCGCAATACGGTCATCATCAACGGCGTTTCGATTCTGCTTGGCATTGTGGTCAATGTCACGGTAGCCATTTGCCTCAGCGAGATTCGCAGCAAAAAATTCAGAACCGTGGTGCAGTCGGTTATGCTGCTTCCGTATTTCATTTCCTGGATTGCCATTGGCGCGATTTCCTTCGCATTTCTCGATGGACAAAAGGGACTTTTGAATCAGGTGCTGTCTGCCATCGGGCTTGGAACGGTCAACTGGTACATGAATGCGGACTACTGGTGGCCGATTATGATCCTGCTTCGTGTGTGGAAGCAGATGGGCTATGGCTCACTCATCTATTATGCAGCGATCCTCGGCTTTGACCAGAGTCTGTACGAGGCGGCCAGAATCGACGGCGCTTCCCACTGGAAACAGATCACGAAGATCACCATCCCGCTTCTCAAGCCGACGATCATCATCATGTTCCTGCTGGAGATCGGCAGAGTCCTGATGGGCAGCGTCGATGAGATCATGGGCATGACGCAGCTCAATCCGGTGCTGCTGCGAACCACGGATACCATCTCGACTTTCGTGTATCGGTGCGCGATCATGAACGGCCAGTTCGAGTCCGCTTCCGCCATCACGCTGTACCAGTCGCTGTTCGGCTTCCTGCTTGTTATGATTGCGAATATGATCGTCAAGAAGGTCGACCCGGATTATGCACTGTTCTGAGGAAAGGAAGATGGCTATGCTGAAAACGAACAAACGGGAACAGGCCAGTCCTGCCTTTTATATCATCCTCGCGCTGGCGGCTTTCACCTGCATTTTGCCGCTCATCGTGGCGGTTTCGGTATCGGTTTCGCCGGAAACGGACATTGTAAAAAACGGCTTCTGTCTGTTTCCACGTGAACTATCTTTTGAGACGTATACGTACCTGCTCGACAGCAAGACAAAGCTGCTGCTGCGCTCTTACGCCAATACGCTCCTGACGGTCGTACTCGGCACGATCTATACGATGGTCATTACGACCTGCTATGCCTATGCCACCGCGCAGAAAAAATCGGTGTTCCCCATCGGAAATGCCCTGTCTTTCTTCGCGTGGTTCACCACGGTCTTTGGCGGCGGCGTGCTGCCGTGGTACATCCTGTGTACGAAGTATTACGGCTTACAGGACAATATCTGGGCGCTGTTTATTCCCTATGGCATGAACGTCTTTAATATGTTCATCCTGCGCAACAATTTCAAGGCTTTGCCGGATGAACTGTCTGAGGCAGCCAAGATCGACGGTGCATCCAATTTGCAGATTTTCATCCGCATTGCGCTTCCACTGATTAAATCCGGTCTGGTCACGGTGACGCTGTTTACGGTTCTGGCCTACTGGAACGACTTCACGCTGCCGCTGTATCTGGTGACGTCCAAGGACACCTATACGATACAAAAGCTCCTGTATAACATGATGGCGAACATCACGGCGCTGCTTAAAGGCCTTGGCGGCGCGTCCACGCACACCATTCCGCCCAGCAATACGGCAAAGATGGCCATGACAGTCCTGACGATCCTGCCCATTGCGGTGGTCTTCCCGTTTGCGCAGAAGTTCTTGGTCAAGGGCATTACGGTCGGCGCGGTCAAGGGCTGAGCGGGCAGAAGATATCACGCGGCGAAAGCCGAGGATATAAATCAATTATAAAAGGAGAAACCGAAATGAAGAGAATCATCGCATTGTTACTTTGTGTTCTGATGCTTCTGAGCGTTATGGCCGGCTGCGCCAAGACCTCGGAAAGCACCCAGACGGAGCAGCCTGCTGCGCAGCAGCCCGCCGCTTCGGACAAGGCAGACGACACCACTGCTGCGGAAGAACCGACCGCAGAGCCGGTCAAGCTTCGCCTGTTCCTGTATGGTGACAGCACGGAGCGCCGTGACGAGTATTTTGAGCATGACTTCCATGACAAGATCCTCGAAGAGCTGAACATCGATTTCAGCATCGAGTGGATGCCCTGGAGCGAGTACGGCGCAGGCGGCTCTGTGATCGCCAATATGCTCGCTTCCGGCGAGGCGTTCGCCTTTGAGAACATCATGACGGTCAACAACTGGCACACCAAGGGCTACGAGGCGGTTCTGTCCGAAGACGACATCCAGACCTATATGCCCGACTATCTGGCAGCGCGCGGCGAGAACAACGGCTTTGAGTGCTGCAAGTTCAACGATTCGATCTACTGCATCCCCATCGGCAGCAAGGCCTATGCCGGTGCGCATCAGTGCATCACGGTTCGCAATGAGCTGCTCAATGAAGCGGGCTGGGACTACACCGACGTCCATACCTATGAGGATTTCATCGCGGCCATGGAGGCGGTGAAGGAGATTCATCCCGAGATGACCATCATGCGTGGTGCTGACTCGCTGCGTTATGCGCTGGCCAGCACGCTGGTCGATGGCTGGTCGTGCGCCTATCGTGCCGACGAGTTCGTCTTTGTCAACGAGAGCGAAGACAGCGATACCGTTTACAGCTACTATGAGTCCGAGCAGTTCAAGCAGTTCTGCTATCTGATGCAGGATTGGGTCGAGCGCGGCTGGCAGACGCAGGACGTTATCACCAACCCCGGTCAGCAGGAAGCGGACTGGTACGCCGGTAACGCCATTACCATGTACGGCACGGCCGGCAACCTGATCGAGACTGCGGTCAAATCCGGCTGCCCCGATGCAGACCTCAAGACCATCAAGATCGGCGACCAGCCGTACATCAAGGACAAGGACTATGACTGGGGCATCAGCATCTCCGCTGCGGACGCAGACCACGTCACCGACTGGATGCGCCTGATCAACTGGATCTACGCCAGCCAGGACAACTACAACTTCTGCGTCTACGGCGTGCAGGGCAAGGACTGGCAGTATGCAGAAGACGGCACCATTGAAAAGCTCGTCGACGATGCATTCTGGGATGACTGGTTCCTGCAATCTGCAAACTACGTGCAGTACGATGCAAGCATCCCGCAGGAGAACATCGATACGTACATGAACTGGGACGAAGGCTCCAAAGTCTCCAAGCTGTCCGGTTTCGTGTTTGATGCCTCTGCCGTTCAGACTGAGGTCGCGCTGCTGACGGCGGTGCAGACCGAGTATCTCGATGCCATGATCCTGGGCTTCCTGGACTATGACACCAATTACGAGGATGTTCTGGCCAAGCTGAAGAATGCCGGCATCGACACCTATCTGGCCGAGTATCAGCGTCAGTATTCCGAGTGGAGAGCTGCACAATAATCAACAAACAGATTCACAGATTTGTGATGTGACACTTGCTCATTGTGTTATAATATCCGCAAAGCAGCGCGCGCAGTGCGCGCGCTGCCCGCGCGGTTATGAGCCGGTAGCGCATACATGGATTTTTGGAGGTTCGAATCATGCGCAGAGCGTTGGAAAAAGGAAAAATGACCAATACCTTTTACCTGCGTGTTCTGGTATCCGTATTTCTGGTGGTTTCCCTGCTGGTGGCGGCCTTGCTTTTGGGTTATGTGTCGCTTCTGCGGGGCACGAGCATCCGGGAGTACCAGAAGCTGATTCAGACCTCCGTTTCGCATATCCGCACCACCTTTGAGCAGGACTACAAAAACGCGCAGGCCTGCTGCGAGAATTATTATGGCTCTGTAGACGGCGTTCGCACCCGGATTGAGTCCGACTATGCGCCG
This sequence comes from uncultured Oscillospiraceae bacterium, assembly GCA_964434135.1. Lineage (GTDB taxonomy): Bacteria > Bacillota > Clostridia > Oscillospirales > Oscillospiraceae > CAG-170. Next base: position 28,778 of record CAYSTN010000002.1, on the reverse strand, counting down.
ACGCGCATCAACCGGATGCGAACGGAGATGTTCCAGGCCATGCGTACCATGCCCTATGTCCATTCGTTTATCATGCTGAATCAGCAAAACGAGCTGGCACTGAGCATTTGCAGTCCGGAGACGCACCGGTATATCCGGGACTATGAGCAGCCGCTTCTCGAGCAGCTGCGCCGAGCCGGACGCATCCGCACCCCGTTTACCTGGCAGGCGCAAAGCCGCTATGCCGATTCCACCAGCGTCAAACTGTTGACGATCTACTTCCGGGAAAGCCTGCCCGATGAACCCGGATACAAGGGCACAGCCTGTATCAACATTGATATGGAAGGCCTCTCCTCGCTGCTGTTTTCGCAAACGCAGGACTCAGAGGTACAGTATTTTATCCTTGACAGCACCGGTACGGTCGTGGCGCACACAGACAGTACCTGCTGCGGCATGAATCTGGCAGACCGGTCGGAAGTGCAGCGCCTGCTTGGCGGCAACACCGGCTTTCTGCAAACGCAGGACGATCTGGAGCTGTATGCAGAGCCCTGCGCAGACGGCCTGTTTTATGTCGCAGCGCAGTATCAGCCACTCGACGGCGTGGCAAAAGAGCGGCAGTGGATTTTGTCTACGGCGGGCATTACCGTTGGCATGATCCTGCTGGCAGGCGTCGTGTTATATGTCGTCTGCGCGCTGCTGTTCAAGCCGTTCAATGCGATCATTCAGGGCGTGAAATCGTCCGTTCTGATGCAGGATGTCAACAACATGGACGATCTGTCCATGCTCCATTCGTATCACGATGAAATGACCCTGTATCTGCTCAGGCTGAAAGAGAAAGAGACAAAAAATCAGATCATCAAGGCGCTGCTGAAGCAGCACAGTGTCGATGAGCTGTTGCTGGAAAACCAGTATATATTTACCGGCATACCCTATTATATGATCCTGGTGCATCTGGGAAAAGAAAAAGACGAGATCAAGCGGCTGAAAGAATATGACACCAGCCGCGCCGTAGTCGAGCAGATCTGCACGAAAGCCTTTGAGACGTGCGGCAGCTGCACCTGCTTTGATGTCGGTTTCCGCCGAACGATGATCCTCGTGCATATGCACGAGGCACAGCAGGATCTCCAGACGCTCAATCAGGCACTCGAGCGCCTGTGTGAGCATTTCCGGGACGAAGAAAAGCTACAGATCTCGGTCTATATCTCCTCGGAGATCTGCGCCGGGGACAAGCAGCGTGACTGCGCGGCGGTCTTCCAACAGGGCGAGTCCTGTCTGCGCACCTGGCGGTTTATGGATATGCAGACGGAGACTGCTGTCGTGTACGAGGGCGAGAGCGCAAACGTCTGGAAAAAGCATCTGGACAGTGCGCTTGCGTGTACAAAGCTCAAACAGCGCGAAAAGTTCCAGACCTGTCTTGACGAGATGCTCCGCGAACTGAAAACGCAGCGTTGGGAGGTCTTCACACAGGCCGTGTTTACCCTTGCAGTCGGGATTGCCAGAAGCTGCGGTGAAGAGCAGCTGCCGGAGAGTTTTGAGCGCCTGGCACATGAAAAGATCACGAATGTCGATGATCTAAACGAGCTGGTCGAGTGGCTTTTGAGCCTGTTTGATGAAGCCGAGGTCGGTCTTTCGCCGGTCGGTGACCGGGCGACCGTTCCCATCATGGAAAAGGCCGTGAGCTATATCGATGAGAACTACGGCAACAATGCGCTGAACCTGAACTATCTGGCCGATTACCTGCATATCAGCGCGCCGTATCTCGGCAAGATGTTCCGCAACTTTACCGGCAGCAGCTTCAACGATTATATTCTGAAAGTGCGCATGACCCGCGCCAAAGAGCTGCTGCTCATCGACCGCAGCGAGAGCATCATGGCCATCGCTGAGAAGGTCGGCTATGCCAACAATTCATATTTTACGGCTTCGTTTAAAAAGTATTACGGGGTAAACCCGTCACAGTATCGAGCCTATCAGGACGAATAACACACACCCCCAAACCCGGGACCGGGATCTGCGCGATTCCGGTCCTGTTTTCAACAGGAGGAACGCTATGAACGTGTATCAGAAGCTGAACCGCTTTCCGCTGGGCAGCATCCGCGCAGAGGGCTTTTTGAAGCAGCAGCTGCTGCGGGGCAAAGACGGCATGGCCGGGCATTTATACGAGTTAGAGCCGGAGATGATCGCCGCACCATACACTCGGGCGTTTCATGTCCCGGCCTGGACGGATTCGGAAGGAACGGGCTGGGGCGCGGAGATCGCCGGGAACTACTGGGCGGCGTATATCCAGCACGCCTTCGTCCTGCAAGATGCGCAGATGATCGAACGCGCGAGTGCCTGGGTCGATGCCGTATTAAAGCGCCAGCAGCCGGACGGGTATCTGGGGACGTATACCAACCCGCAGAACGAGGACGCGATTTATGAGGACTATAACGGCTGGGGGACGGCCTGCGGAATGCGCGCGCTGCTGGCGTTTTATGACGCGACCGGGCGCGAGGACGTGCTGCGGGCGGTACACCGGTGTATGCTGTGGTTCTGTGACACCTGGCAGGGGGACAAAAAAACCGTCTACGGGGGACCGTTTCTCATAGAGCCGATGGCCTTCACCTACGCCTATACGGGCGATACGCGGCTGGTGGCGTTCTGCGAGGCGTATATGGCGTATCTTGAGCAGCATGACCTGTTTCAGCGCTCCTGCCGCTCCATGCTCGACGACGTGCCACAGTACAATGCAGATCACGTTGCCGGAGCGGGCGTGGCGGTGCGCCTGCCGGCGCTGCTGTACACCATGACCGGCAAAGAAGACTACCTGCGCGCCTGCGAGACAAGAATACGCCGGATGCGCGAGCGCGCCGTCAACCATGCCGGCGCTCTGGCTACGGCATCGGAGTTTCTCGCAGCGCGCAGCGCAACGGCGGAAACGGAATATTGCTCGTTTTTCTTCTGGAATACCAGCTATGCGTATATGAACTATATCACCGGCGAAGCACAGTACGGCGATTACATGGAAGAACTCTTTTATAACGGCGCACAGGGCGCGCGGAAAAAGGACGAAAAGGCGATTCCCTATCTGAGCGCCGCCAATCAGGTCTATGCGACCATGCACTCTTCCAATTCCATGGATGACAAGCAGGTCTACGCGCCGTGTTATCCGGTGGCTTGCTGCCCGGTCAATGCGGTTGGCATCGTGCCGGAGTTTGTGCGCAGTCTGCTTCTGCACGACGCGAACGAAGACCTGTACGCCATGGCCTATGGGCCGTGTTCTTTGCAGCACGGGTCGGTTGCGCTGCGCGAAGATACGCTGTATCCGTTCCGCGATCAGGTGTGCTTTACCATGCAGTCCGATTTCTCCTGCACGTTTCATCTTCGGATACCGCAGTGGGCAGAGGGCTTTACCGTCAGCGTCAACGGTGTGCAGCAGCCGGATACCGTGGCCAAAGACGGCTTTGCGGCCGTGCGCCGCGACTGGAAAGCGGGCGATACGCTGCACATCCGCTTCCGCATGAGTGTGCGGGTCGTGACGCTTCAGGACACGGACGCGGGCAAAAAATACCCGCTGGCCGTCCAATACGGCGCGTTGCTGTTTGCCTATCATGTGCCGGAGATCTGGACGCCCGTCGCGGGCCGTCCCATGACTGCGCTGCCCGAGGGCTGGAGCTGGTATGAGGTAACGCCGGACTTCGCGCAGCCGGATGAAAAAGACATCCATGAGCGAAACGGCAGACTGAAAGAGACGTTTTCCTGGAACGTTGCGCTCGATGCATCGCTCCGGGCAGAGGATTTCACCATCGAGGAGCGGGAAACCACCGGCTATGTGTGGGAAGACGCCCCCATACGGCTGCACACCCATTGCTACAAAGCGCCGTATCTCTGCTCACCGTATCAGATGAAAACGCTCGAACCGTATGGGGAATATCAGTATGTCACCCAGAGACTTCCGCTGGTACTCGAACCTTACGGCTGCACGAATCTGCGCATCACCTACTTCCCGAAGGCAGACCCGGCCTGTGTGGAAGTGATTGAGCGGCAGAACTGACAGAAGGGGAGAGAGACAGCATGGGTGAGGTATCCCTGCAATTGCGGCAAAAGCTGCACACCTATGTGCAGACGTTTGCGCAGCACGATGAAGAATGCTACAAACAGCTGATTCCCAACTGCGATGCCGAGGCATTTCTGGCGCAGCAGATTCCGCTGCTGGATTGCCCGGATCCGCTGATCGAGCAGATCTACTATTTCCGCTGGTGGACGTATCGAAAGCAGATCAGGCAGACGGCCAGCGGTCATGTAATCACCGAATTTCTGCCGCCTGTCCCCTGGGCTGGGCCGGAGAACACCATTGTCTGCCCGGCGGGCTTTCACATCCGCGAGGGGCGCTGGCTCAAAGACCCGCAGCACTGGCTCGAAGAATACATCCGCTTCTGGCTCGATGGGCATGGAGATACCCACGCGTACAGCACCTGGCTGCCGCACGCCATATGGGAATATTGCAGCGTCAAAGATGATGCGTCTTTGGGACTTGCGCTGCTGCCGCAGATGATCGGCTTTTTCCGGACGCGCGAACGCAGACACCTGCGAAGCTGCGGCCTGTACTGGTCGTGTGATGACCGCGACGGCATGGAGTACTCCATCAGCGGCTCGGGCTTTCGCCCCACGCTCAATGCCTACGCCTGCGCGGACGCACAGGCCATTGCGCGCTTTTTGCGCCTGCGCGGCGATACGGAAGAGGCAGCCGACTTCGAGCGCCGGGCGGATACGCTTCGCTGCGCCATGCAGCGCCTTTTGTGGGACGGAACGTTTTATAAGACGCTTCCGGCTTCCGAGCAGGAAGACCCACACTGGGATACGCGCCCCGCTGTCCCGGCGCGCCATGATGTGCGTGAGCTGGTCGGCTACGTGCCGTGGTATTTTGATCTGCCGGAAGCAGAGCAGGCAGCCGCGTTTGCGCCGCTCATGGACGAGACGTGCTTTTCCACCCCATTCGGCCTGACCACAGCCGAGCAGTCGCATCCGCGCTTTTTAGAGCGCTTTGACCATGAATGCCTCTGGAACGGCTATATCTGGCCGTTTGCGACCTCGCAGACGCTGGTGGCCTGTGCCAATGCGCTGCGCAGCGAAAAAGCGGTGGGTCTGCGCAAAGAGGACTATTACACCCTGCTGCGGCAGTATGCACACGCGCAGCACCTGCGCCTTGCAGACGGCACGGTGATCCCGTGGATTGATGAAAACATGAACCCGAAAACCGGCCGCTGGGAATCCAGAGCGATTTTGCAGGAGCAGGGCTGGCAGCCCGCCCTGGGCGGCTATGAGCGCGGCAAGGACTATAACCACTCGCTGTTCTGCGACCTGGTTTTGTCCGGCCTGCTGGGACTGCGGGTGGAAAACGGAAGCTGGAGAGCCGACCCGCTGATTCCGGACTCGTGGGACTATTTTAAAGTCGAAAACCTGTGGCTGCACGGTGCGTGTTACACCGTGACCTATGATAAGACCGGAGAACACTACCACGGCCCCAGGGGTCTGACGATCCGATAAGCCACCGCTGCTATGCGGAGAATGGAGAGAGGAAAAATGAACCACTATTCGCTTTATGTCCCTGTTATCAATGGATACATCACGGACGATAACCGCGATGCGCTTTTGGATATGCTGAAACAGGCACGGACGGACTGCGTCGTTTTGACGATCTACGGCGTGTTTGACTGCGATCTGGAGCTGCTGCACCGAAACATTGCGTTTTTCCGGGAAAACGGGATGGACGTCGCCCTCTGGGTGGGGCATACTGTTGGCCATACCGGCGCAGAGTTTTCGTTTGTGGAAAAAGATCTCCCGTATCAGCGTGTTTTGCGCCGCGACGGCGAACCGTTCGAGAATACCTTCTGCGCCTTTGACCCGGATTTTCAGAACCATATAGGGCGCAAACTGGCCGAGATCGTCCGGGACGCAGACCTTCAGCTGGTCTTGCTGGATGACGATTGCACGATGACGCAAAAGGGCTACGGCTGCACCTGCCCGCGGCATCTTGCCAGAATGCAGCAATATCTTGGCGAACCGATCGACCGCGATACGCTTGCCGCGCGGGTTTTCTCCGGCGCGGGCAGCCGCTACCGCGATGCCTGGATACAGGCGCAGTCGGACTCTCTGGAACAGTTCTGCATGGTGCTGCGCGAACACGTCAGCCGTGTGCGCCCGGATATCACCGTTTCGTTGTGCATGGTCATGGCGCACTGGAGCTTTGACGGTCTGGATGCCGTCTCCCTGTGCCAAAAGCTCTCCGGCGGCAATCCGCCCTTTGAGCGCCTGCACGGCGCGCCCTACTGGTCAAAATCGACCGACAAATCGCTGGGCTACGCCTGTGAGACGGCCAGAATGTTCGCCTCTTTTTTCAAAAACACCGGAATCAAAACCGTGGCGGAAGGGGACGTGTACCCGCGTCCGCGCACCAATTGCTCTGCGGCGCGGCTGGAGCTGTTTGACGCGGTCATGCGCGCCGACGGCAATTATAACGGAATCCTCAAGTACATGATCTCGTATAACCGTGAACCGGAGCTGGAGCGCGGATACGTTGCGCGCCACGCCAAAGACCTCCCGGCCTTTGAAACCCTGCAAACGTTCTTTGACGGCGGGCAAACCACAGGCGTTCGCGTGCGCATGGCGCAGCACCTGGTGCGGCAGGCCGACCTGCGCTTTGCCCGGCAGGTCTACGAACCGGAAGACCTGTCGGTCTATTCGCGCGGCGTGGAGACGCAAAGCCCCTGCGCCGGGCAGATTTTCAGCGTCTGCGGCATTCCGACGACCTATGACGCGCCGGGCATCTGCGATGCCATTTTCGGCGAGAACGCAAGACACTTTGACCTGCAAGACAGCGGCGCGCGCGGTGTCATTCTGGATACCCGCGCCGCGCAGATCTACACCTGCGCGGGAATCGATGTCGGCCTGCGGCGCGTGAGAAAGACCACGCGCGAACGGGTCTTCCGTGTGCGCGAGTGTTCCCAGATCGACGGCGATCCGCTGGTGCAGGATGATACCTGCCAGACCATGATTTCCGAAGTCGAGCTGAACCCGGGCTGTACCCCTGTCCTGTTTGCCGGAACGCAGCAGACGGAACTGCCCCTGGCATACACCTATGAAAACGCAGCCGGGACGCGGTTTTTGGTGCTGACGCTCGACGGCTTCTGGCTCAGCTGGGACAACAGCCCCATTTCCGGCTCGTATCCCATGCAGCGAATGCTGAAAAAGACCATCGGCTGGCTTGCGCGAAAGCCGCTGCCGGTCACCTCGCCCATTGAGCCGAACCTTTATGTGCTTTGCAGCCGGACGGAGCAGAGCCTGAGCGTTCTGCTGTGCAACATGGGAGAAGACCTTTTGCTCGAACCGGAATTTACGCTTTCGTCTGCATATGACACGCTGGCGTGTCTGAACTGCACGGCGCAGCTTTCCGGCACGAAACTGAAGCTGACCTCGGACATCCCGGCGTTTTCCTTCGCTGCGGTGAAGCTCTTGCGATAAACGGCACAAAACCGGGCGGGTATGGAAGCCTTCCATACCCGCCCGGTTGCTGTTTGGATTGAACCGATAAAGCCCGTATCGCCCTACCGCTTCGGCGCAAGAATCACGTGCAGTCCGCTCTCGCGCAAAAGCGCAACGGCCTGTGCATCAGCGTCTTCGTTCGTAATCATGGCCGATACGGCAGAAAACGGGCAGATGTTGACAAACGCGTGTTTTTTGAACTTGCTGGTGTCGCACATCATAACGGTTTTGGCCGACACGGACAGAACCAGCCGCTTGAAGCTGATCTCATCCACGTCAAAATCGCGAAATCCGTTTGCAGCGTCCACGGCATCGGCTGCCATAAACGCGGTATCGACGCGCAGCTCGCGCAGCATTTCTTCGGCAAAGAAGCCGAGCAGCGTGCAGCTGGATTTTTTGAGCTGTCCACCGAGTACCATCAGCGTGTTGTCCGTCGCGCAAATCTCCTTGGCAACGTCGATGTCATTCGTCACAACGGTCAGATGGCTGAACCGATCGAGCTTGGACGCAAGCGCCTGTCCGGTCGTGCCGGCACCGATGAAGATCGTATCGCCCTCGTTGATGAGCGCCACGGCGGCATCCGCGACCTGTTCTTTTTCGGCCTTTTGCATATGGATGCGCAGATAGATCGGCACTTCCTTCGTCAGCGATTTGTCGTACTTGATTGCGCCGCCGTGGGTACGCAGAATGACCTTGTCCGCGTCCAGCTGCGCCAAATCGCGCCGAATGGTCGCCTTGGACACGTTCAGCGCCTCGGCCAGCTCCTCGACGGTGGCAGTACCGTTTTCATTGATGAATCTCGTGATCGTTTCAAAACGTTCCGGCATAAGCATGGTCTGCTTTTCCTTTCTGGTTTTGCGCCAGCAGATCAAAAGCTGTGCATGATCTGTCTGGTGCTTTGATACAGCGCGGCATAGCGCGCACACAGCTCGCGGTAGACGTGCGCAGTTTGCGCATTGGGCGCAATGGCGCGCACGGTGCGAATCTTCTGCGCCAGAGCCCTGCTGTCGGGATAGAAGCCCGCAGCCAGCGCGGCCAGCAGCGCGTCCCCGTAGCACGCACCCAGCTCGACTGCGGCCAGCTGCTGCGTTTTTTCGCAGATATCGCTGACGGCCTGCAACCAGACCGGGTTTTTCGTGCCGCCGCCGACGGCCATAATCTTTTTGGTGTGCATCTGCTTTTGCGCAAAGATATCAAAGTGCTGCCGAATGCCGTAGCCGATGCTCTCTAAAATGGCCTTGTAGATATGACCCCGCGTGTGCCGAAGATTCAGACCGAAGATCATGCCCTTGGCCAGCGGGTCATTGATGGGGGTGCGCTCGCCGGAAAAATAGGGCAGAACGATCAGCCCGTCACTGCCGGCGGGAATATCCTGTGCCAAGTTTATCATGTTTTCGTAAAGATTGCTACCGTTTGCTTCGGAAATTTGCACAAGATCGAGTGCCAGATTGTCCCGGAACCATCGCGTCAGCGTTCCGGCGCAGCTCATGCCCGCCGCGACGCAATACGTATCGCGGAACAGATACGGCCCTGCCCACAGACGCGGGTCGGTGGTGAGCGCCGGGACGACGTGAATGAGGAAGATCGATGAGCCGTACATACACATCATGTCACCCGGCTCCAATACGCCCACGCTCAGCGCTTCGGCTGACGCGTCTGCCGTGCCGGTCGTGACCGGTGTACCGACGGCAAGGCCGGTAGCGCTGGCCGCTTCTTCCGTGACCGTGCCGGCGATCTCGTCGCTCCAGCGGCACACGGCCAGCTGTTCACGCCTGCAAAACAGCTCCGGCTCGTCGCACCAGTCCAGCTTTTCAATATCGTAGATGGGAACCCACGTTGCTGCGGTATAGTGGTCGATGACAAACTTCCCGGTCAGCTTTGCGACCATGTACGACGTGCTGGTCAGGAATTTGTACGTGTTCGCATAGACCTCCGGCTCATGGTTTTTGATCCAGAGAATCTTGGCTGCGGCAGACTGCGTGGTCAGCGGCGTTCCGCAGCGGCGGAAGATCTCCTGCGCGCCGTATTGCTGTTCCAGAAACGAGATTTCTTCCGTTGCGCGGCAGTCGATTCCATAGAGGATACCCTTGCGCAGCGGACGCAACGCCCGGTCAACGGGCAGACAGCACGGTGCGATTGCGCTGCACCCGACTGCGCAGATTTCTTTTGGGTCGATTTGCGACGTGGCGAGCAGGTGTCTGCTGAGCGTACACAGATCACCCCACCACACAGCATCCGCGTCATGCTCGGCGTAGCCGGGCTGCGGGACTTCCATCTTGTGCGCGCAGCTGTGATACGCGACAACGTTGGCGTTTTCGTCGACCAGAACACCCTTGCTCTCATACGTTCCGACGTCGATGCCCATAAAATACTTTGCCATAGCGCCTTCTCCTGCCCGCAACCGGCTCAGTACCGGCCAAGCTGGAACTGTTCGTCCAGCCGCTGCATCATCCCGGCGCACAGATGCGCCAGCGTTTCGATATCCTGCACGTCACAGACCTCAACGGGCGTGTGTGTGTATCGCGCGGGAAAGCCTACCTCCAGACACGCAACGCCCTCGCCCTCAAGCTGCAAGTAGGAAGAATCCGTCAGGATGCCAACGGACGCAAAGCGCTGCAAGCCCAGCCCTTCTTCCTCGGCGGTGCGCTTGGCCAGCCGGAACAGCGGCTCGTGCGGCAGCGTTCCGTTGAGCGTCCCGCGCCCATGGAAGCTGTAAAGCCCCACGGTCGCGCCGCAGCCCATGTGGTCTTCGTATTTTGCGGCAAGATCGCGGGTCGAACCGTCCAGCATCACGTCCAAAGACAGCGCCACGTCCGGCTTCACGGTGCGCGCAGCGAGCATCGCGCCGCGCAGATTGAACTCCTCCCACACCGTTCCGACCAGATACACATCCCCCACAGGCGGCTTTTGTGAAAGCAGCCGCGCGATTTCGACCAGACACGCACACGCGCCCCGGTTGTCTACCGCCGTTCCGGCGACGCGGTTTGCGCACAGCGCCTGAAACGCGGGCTTGTAGACGGCGGGGCAGCCGACGTGGATGCCCAGCGCGTGAACTTCTTCGGCAGACGTCGCGCCGATGTCGATGAAAAGCGCCGTAACCGGCTCAACCTTGTATTTTTCTTCAGCCGGCGTTGCGTGGTGCGCCTTCGGGCCGAACACGCCCGGATGCCACTGCCCGTCCTCGCTGCGAATCACAAGCTCCAGCCCCGGCAGCACCTTTTCCGGGATGCCGCCGAGCCGGTCGACCTGCAAAAACCCGTCCTGCTCGACCTTGCGGACGATAAAACCGACCTGATCCATGTGGCCAAAGAGCATCGCGCGCGGCGCGGTGGGATTCGTGCCGCAAACTTTGGCAATGACGTTTCCGACCCGGTCGATCGTCACGTCACGGCAGTATTGCTCCAGATAGGCTTTGAGCTTGTATGCCATCTCTTTTTCGTAGCCGCTGGGCGCAGCGGTGAGCATGAAATCCTTTAAAATATCTCTGGTCAGCATGAGCGCCAAGACCCCTTTCAAAAAGAATCAAAATGATGCGCGTTTTTTCGCGATAAACAAAAAGACACGGTCGCACGTTGTATGGTATAATTCTAGCTGTTTCTGCGTTTGCTGTCAAGAAAAAGATTGTTCCAGACACTTTTTCTGGAGAATGCTCCGCTGCTTCGGAAAATGTTCCTGCAAGCAGCAACTTGCGGAAAGAGCAAAAAAGAGCAAAATAAATCAAAAAGGAGCAGAAAATGATTGACACCGGTGAGCGATTTTGTTATGATGAGCAGGAAGAAGGCCGGTGCTTGCGGCAGCGTGTGCGCTGCGGGCGCTGGTATCAAATCAAATGCACGAAGGAGCGCTTACCATGAACTGGATCAAAGAAACATTCAAAACCGAAAAACCGATCATTGCCATGTGCCACATCCGCGCCTTGCCCGGTGACCCCTATTTTGATGCCGAAGGCGGCATGGAGCGGGTCGTTGACCTTGCGCGCGCGGAGTTTCTCGCGCTGCAAGAAGGCGGCGTTGACGCGGTCATGTTCTCCAACGAGTTCAGTCTGCCGTATCTGACCAAGGTCGAGCCGGTCAATACCGCCTGCATGGCGCGCGTCATCGGCGAGCTGATGCCCGAGATCAAGATCCCCTACGGCGTGAATATGCTCTGGGATCCGTATGCGTCGCTGGATCTGGCGGCGGCCACGGGTGCGAGCTTCATCCGCGAGATCATGTCCGGCGTATACGCGTCCGACTTTGGCCTGTGGAACACCAACCCCGGCGATATCGTGCGCCACCAGATGCGCCTGGGTCTGAAAAACTGCAAGCTCCTCTGGAACATCGTCCCCGAGGCAGCCAAGTACCTGGCCGAGCGCAGCGTCGAGCAGATCGCCAAGACGACCGTCTTCAATAACAAGCCCGACGTGCTGTGCGTCTCCGGCCTGACGGCAGGCACGGCCACCGATACCAGCGTCCTGTCGAGCGTCAAGCGCGCCGTACCCGATACGCCGGTCTTCGCCAACACCGGCTGCAAAGTCAACACCATCGAGACAATCCTGTCCATTGCCGACGGCGCGGTCGTCGGAACCACGTTCAAAAAGGACGGCCTGTTTGACAACCACGTCGAGCTTGACCGCGTAAAGGCGTTCATGGACAAGGTGCATCAGGTGCGCGGCTGACGCGCGAATCATCTCACCCACCACACTGACCGAACGCCGCATAACGGAGGACTGTAACGTGAAACGAAGGATCACCGCCATACAGTACAATACCTACCGGGGTTATCGCGTCGAGCGCGTTGTCGAGGATGTCAAAAAGGCCGGCTTTGACGGCATCGAGCTTTCGCTCGACGACGGCTGGGCAACCCCGGCCGGACTGGACGCCGAACAGGCCATAACAATGCGCGCGCTGCTGCGCGAAAACGCCATGCAGCCCGTCGGCCTGGCCGCGCATACCGACCTGTTCGCGCCGAACGCTGCCGCGCGGCTTGCGCGCGCGCTGTCGCTGGCCGAGCTGCTGCAAACGAACTACCTCGTCACCTTCCTCGGCACGCCCCCCGAAGACCTGCTGCAGCCGCAGGCGGACGCGGCCGCAGCCGCCGTCCTGCGCCCGTTTCTGCCGCATCTGGAACAGGCGGGCATCCGGCTTGCGCTGGAAGTCCACGGCGCATATTCGTGCGGAGCAGCCGTTCTGCGCGTGGCCGAGCTGCTGGACAGCCCCAACGTCGTGATAAACTACGACACCGCGAACGCCATCTTCTACGGCAATGCCGACGTTCTGCGCGATTTTTCGGCCTGCCTGTCCAGAATCGGCTACGTCCACCTGAAAGACAAAGCCGGCGCACCCCACGAGTGGAACTTCCCGCCGCTCGGGCAGGGGAGCGTCCCCATCGAACAGCTGCTGCACCTGCTCGAACAAAGCGGCAGCGACGCGCCGCTGGCCGTCGAGATCGAATACACGCCGCAGGGGCTTGCGTCCTTTGCCGACGCGCAGCAGGCCGCGCGCATTTCCGCATCGCATCTGCGCCAATTTGGCATTTTGCCGAAAGGAGACTGACATGAAAGAACTTCGTATCGCCATCGTCGGCATGGGCGGCATCGGCCATACGCACCTTGCCGGCTGGAAGCAGGTTCCGCACACGCGCGTCGTCGCATTCTGCGTCCACCGCAGCGCGCCGGACGGCGAAATACCGTCTTATACCGACCTGTCCGAGCTGCTTGCGCGCGAAAAACCGGACATCGTCGACATCTGCACCCCGACGGACACCCACCCGCAGCTCGTTATGACCGCGCTGCAAGGCGGCGCGGACGTGATCTGTGAAAAACCGGCCGCGCTCACCGCAGAGCTTGCGCAGCAGATGTGCCGGTGCGCCGCGCGCGAAAAGCGCCACCTGTACTTTGCCCAGGTCATGCGCTTTACGAAGGAATTTCAGTTCCTTTCCGAGCTGGTTCGCACCAACCGATACGGCCCTGTGACCGATGCGAGCTTCTGGCGGCTGGCGCAAGGGCCGCAGCCGGAGTCCTGGTTTGCACAAAAAGAGCGCTCCGGCCAGCTGCTGTACGATCTGCACATCCACGATCTGGACATGATCGCCGCGCTCTTCGGCGCGCCGGAAGCCGCGCAGCTGTATTGCGCGCAGGCCTCTGACAACCCGTGCCAGGAGATCGTCCGCGCGGACTACTCCTATCCGGGCTTTCGCGTCCACGCCGAGGCGGCGTGGTATCGCGCGTCGCTGTCGTGGACGGCGGGCTGGCGCGTGTGCTTCCGCGATGCCGTACTCGACTACGACGGCAAGCGGATGCTGGCCTATGAAAACGGCGGCGCGGTGCAATCCTATGACCTGCGGGACGAGGTGCTGATCGACACCGGCATCAACGTGCCGCCGTGCGGCTGGTACTACAACGAGCTGGCGCACTTTGCGGCCTGTGTGCGGGAGAACATCGACTCGCCCGTCGTACCCAACGAGCAGATCGTAACCGTTTTGCGCACTTTACAGCGCGCGGCGCAGCCGCAGACCTGACCCAAACTGCAAAGCCCGCCGGATGCCTTGGCATCCGGCGGGCAATTTTACGTCCTGCCGCCGGTCACGTCCGTCAACCGGCGTAGATGTTTTCGAGCGTCCACGCTGCAACGTTGTCAAACGAGAACTCGCCGACCGGAATATCTACCACAGTCCGGTAGAACTCCACCCAACGCGGATGCTTGGGGTCGTAGTGATACACGTTCGTCAGCGCAACGCCGATGGGATGGTCGGGATAGAATTGCAGCGTTCCGTTGAGCGCGCTGAAATCCCAGCCGAAGCTCTCAATGGTCTGCCGCAGCAGTGCGGCGGCTTCGTCGTTCATCAAATAGCAGATGATCGGCGAGCGTTCGCTGAAGCTGTACGCGCTGCGTCCGACCGCGCGGAAGCCGCAGCGGGCGGTGATGTTGTTGCTGGCGTTGCCGATCAGGATCTCATACTTGCCGCCCTCGGCTGTCCACTCCAGCAGCGCCTCGTCATACGAGCAGAGCATCTGTTTGCTGATTGCAAACGATACCGTTACGCTCTGTCCGGCGGGCACAAAGACCTTTTGGAACGCTTTCAGCTCCTTGACCGGCTTTTCCAGCGTCGAGGCCGGGTCGGCCAGATACAGCTGCACGACCTCTTTGCCGTCGCGCGCACCGACGTTTTCCACCGTCACACTGACACGGAGCGTGTCATCGCGGTCGAGATCGAGCGTATCGCCGCTCAAAACCGGGGAGTGGATTTTGAACTCGGTGTAAGACAGACCGAAGCCAAACGGGAACAGCGGCTCGATCTGGCGCTTTTCGTACCAGCGGTAGCCGACATAAATGCCCTCGCCATACGCCACGCGCTGCGCCGTGCCGGGGAAGTTCAGATACGCCGGCGCGTCCTGAATGCGCTTGGGGAACGTGATGGGCAGCTTACCGGAGGGATTGACGCGGCCAAAGAGGATGTCAGCCGCCGCGCGCGCACCTTCCATACCGGGCAGGAACACGCACAAAACGGCGCTGCAACGCTCCAGAATGCCGTCGAGCGCGACCGGGCCGGAGACATTCAAGATCAGAACGACCGGTTTTCCGGCGGCCTCAGCCTGTTCGATGGCCTGCAACACCACCTCGCGCTCGCCGCGGTCGAACGTCAGCCCGCCGCGGTCACTGCCCTCTTGCCCGATGGCCGCCGCCGTGACGATGACGCAATCGGTATCAGACTCGACACGGCCAAACGCCGTCTCGGCGCAGCGGCTGCATTCGCCGATGAGGCTCGTGGACTGGTCGGTCTGCACGAGGGTACTGCCGTTGCCTGTCTCAAGGAACTTGCGGCTCTTGTTGCCGAAGAAGCTGAGCTTGTGCGCAGCACAAAGCGGCAGCACGCCGTCGTTTTTCAGCAGCACGATACCCTCTGCCGCCGCGTCATAGGCCGCTTTTCTGGAGTAGTCGCGGTCGATGGACGGCTGACGCGCACGGCCGGTAAAGGTCGGCGTCTGAACGATCATTTCCAGCACCTTCGTCACCGCGCGGTCGAGATCGGCCTCGGCCAGCGTTCCGGCTTCCACTGCGTCCACGATCGGCTGCGGGTCACGCGGGCCGGGCATATCCAGATCGTTGCCCGCCCGGATGGCTGCGGCCTGATCGTAAGCTGCACCCCAGTCGGAGATGACCGTGCCGCCGAAGCGCATCGATTCGCGCAGCTGTTCGGTCAGCAGCCAGTGATTCATCGCACACGCATCGCCGTTGATCTTGTTGTACGCGGACATGACGGTCTTCACGCCGCCTTCTGCACACGCGCGGAAACCGGGCAGATAGATCTCCTGCAACGCGCGCAGCGAGATCTCCTCGTTGATGTTCTGCCGGTACGTCTCTTGGTTGTTGGCCGCAAAATGCTTGACGTTGGCCAGCGGGCCTTCTGCCTGCAACCCCTGCACAAAGCTCGGCGCAAGCGACGAGACAAGCAGCGGGTCTTCCGAATAGCCCTCATACAGCCGCCCGTTTCGGGGGTCACGATGAATGTTGACGTTCGGGCCAAGCACAACGTCGACGTGGAACGCGTCCATTTCGCGTCCCACTGCGCTGCCGACTGCGCGGCAGACCGCGTCATTCCAGGACGCACCGAGCAGGATGCCGCTCGGGAAGCTGCCCGGCAGCTGCAACGTGGCCAGCCGCTTTTGCAGATGATACTGAATGTTGTCGTAGACCTGACGAGCCTGTTCGCTCAGCTTCTCCGGCTCAAGCAGGTTGTCGCGGATTTCCTTGTAAATCGCTTCGCTGACCGGACCGCCAAAGCCGTGGTCGGGGTCATTTGCGTGGCGAACGCAGATATCGTCATACAGCTGATAGAAGTTCGCGCCCGTCGCGCCGTCGAGCAGATTGATCGCCGGGATGCCGAGCCGCTCGATGGGATAGGTGGTAAAAGGGGAACGTCCGGTCACGAGCCGCGCCTTTTCGGCGACGGTCATTTCCTGCACGACAGAAGGGATGTCGTGCCTGCTTTTCAAAATAGCCATAAGCACCTCTTTTAAAAAAATGTTGTGTTACGCAGAAACAACTGCTATGATGAGATCAGAACCTGTCAAACACCACCGCGTGTGGTTTGAATACCGAAACCGGCTCTGCCGCGTTTCGGCTGCGCAGAAAAGGAGAACCTGCCATGCTATATCAGCCGCTGATCTGTGGCGAGACGCCATATGAAGCGAGCATCTGGAACTGTACGGATTTTTTGGAACACTGGCACAGCGAATTGGAACTGATCTACTGTATCAAAGGGAAAATGGAGATCGTCGACGCCGGAACGCGGTACTGTCTGCACGCGGACGATGTTTTGCTCATCGCGGCAGGCAACGCGCATAAGATTCGCGTCCTCGAACCCGATACGCAGCTCATGTACCTGATCTTTGGCTATGCGATGCTGGGAAAAAAGTATGCCCTGCTGCAAAACCTGCAATGCATAACCCCCAAATGGAACATCCGCGATACTGCCACGGCACAGCCGCTGCGCGCGCATATCGAAGCGTGCTATCAGCTTCTGTCCGGCGGCGAAGACGAAGCGGGGCAGGAGAGCGCCATCCGGGGGCATTTGTATCTGTTCGCCTCGTACCTGCTCAACCACCGGCAGGAGCTGTTTCGTGAAACCGAGGAAAAGCAGACGCTCTCGGCGCTGTTTCAGAGTATGTGCCCCATCCTCGACTACACGGCGCTGCACTTCCGGGAGAAGATCTCCATCGAACAGGCCGCGCAGAAAACCGGCTACAGCCCTGCCTACTTCTGCAAGAGCTTTAAAAAGGCGATCGGCATGACCTTCCACCAGTATCTCAACTATTGCCGCATCTCGCAGGCCATGAACTATCTGTCTGACCGCGCGGTGTCGGTCAGCGCGGCAGCCGATCTGAGCGGGTATTCCTCGGTGAAGCTGTTTTGCAGACTGTTCAAGGCATACACCCGCCTGACACCCACGGAATACCGCAATCTGCGCACCGAGCGGCAGGTCATGATCCAGATTCCCCAAAAGGGCGATGCGCCGGAATAACGCAGGGACACCATAGGATGTCCCTGCATTTTTGTTTGCGCTGCGGCTTTAGCCGGAGCGGGCAGTGCGCAGCGGCGCGAGTGCGCCGCCGGACAGCCCCCGGCCGCCGCATTTGCTTATCGGGTTGCTTCTTCGATGGCCGCCGCGATTTTTTTGCCTGCGGTGACGATCTCTTCGTCGGTGGAAAGGATGCTGATGCCGTACTCCAAAGAGCCGATCAGACCCACGCCGATGTTGACGCTGCGCGAGAGGATATCGTCCGTTTGCTTGAGCATATGCGCCTTGAGTTCGACCTTGGTGGGAAACTTCGGGCACTCAAACGGGCAGCAGGCCGCCGCTGCGGTGCGGTGCAGCAGCACCGGCTCCATGTTGTTGTACACGTGCCAGCCGGAGTTGGCGTTGGTGGCCAGACCCGTCAGCGCACAGAACTTGTCTGCCTGCTCGGCGGTGTCGAACAGCAGCGTCAGAACGTTCGCGCACTCATCGGGGTCGTTGATCTTGCGGTAGCCGATCTTAACATCCTTCAGCTGCTGCTTCAGCAGCGCCTTGTTGCGGCGCATGGTCTGCACGATGCCATCGAGCTTGCGCCCCTGTGCAAGCGCGACCGCGCCGGACAGCTCGTTCATACGCATATTCATGCCGACCAGCGCGCGGTTGCCGATCTCCGCACCGGTGCGGTTGGGCTTGTGCCCCTGATCGTGATAGCCGAAGCCGCGCTCGTACAGCTCGGGGTCGGACGTACCGACGAAGCCGCCATCACCGCAGGTGATGGTTTTGTACATATTCAGGGAATACGCGCCCATATCGCCGATCGAGCCGAGGTACTTTCCCTTGTACTTCGCGCCAACGCCCTGACACGAGTCCTCGATGACCTTCAAATTGTGCTTTTTGGCAATGGCCATGATCGCGTCCATATCGCAGGGGTTGCCGTACATATGCACGGGCATGATCGCCTTGGTGCGCGGCGTGATGAGCGATTCGATTTTGGTCGGATCGATGTTCAAAGACTCGTCAATTTCGGCCAAAACCGGCATCGCATTGACCAGAACAATGGCCACAATGCTCGCAATAAACGTAAAACCGGGCACAATGACCTCGTCACCGGCACCGATGCCGAGGGCAGAGAGGCAGCACATGAGTGCGCCGGTGCCGGAACTGGTCGCAAAAACGTAACGATGGCCCATTTTTTCGGCCATTTCGCGTTCAAACGTGACAACCTTGTGCTGGTATCCATTTTTGTTCTCTTCGCCGTAGCGGAACAGATAACCGCCGCGAACGACATCCAATAATTCCTGTTCTTCTTCCTTGCCGATCAGACAAGCACCGGGGCCGCCAGCCAACATAGTAACATCCTCCAGTTGATTTTTAAAATTTTTGGATACGCGGCGGTTTGCGCACGTTTCGGGCATAATCCACCACGAGAGCGTATCTCAAAGCGATTTTATTATATAAACCGCCAAAAGGAAAAGCAATCGCCAGAAATCACTTCTTATTCCCTAAAATTGTTCTATCTGTAAAAAACACTTGCAATCACGCGCAAGATTCGCTATAAAAAAATCAGAGCATAAAATAAGGTATTTTTGCGAAAAATGCGCGCAAAAAGCAGCAAAACCCGCGAAAACCCTGCGCAAATCCGTGCAAAGCCTGCGCAAAAATCCGCCCAAAAATCCGCGAAAAAACCGTGCAAAAACCGCAAAAAATCCGTGAAAAACTGTGCAAAAACCGTGAAAAACCGGCGAAAAAAACGCGAAAAAACAACGCAAAAAACGAGAGGGGAATGAGTCCATGAAGATCCTGGATATCAACACGGCCATCGGCGGGCAAAAGCCCGCAACCGGCGAGAAGGTGCTGCTGGCGCAGCTGCTGGCGTATCTGCACACGTTCCGGATCGACCACTGCGTGTGCTATCATGTCTATGCGTGCAGTGACCCGCAGACCGGCAACGCGCAGATGGCGCAGCTTGCCGCGCAAAGCGGGGGAAAGGTCGGCGCGTGTATGGTGCTTGACCCGATGCTGCTGGAAAACTCCCTGCCGGGGCAGGGGACGCTTGCCAGTCGAGCCGCAGCGTGCGGCGCAGAAGCGCTGCGCGTGTTTCCCGACAACAACAGCGTTCCGTTTCACCGGCTGTACTGGGGCGAGCTGCTGGACGAAGTCGCGCAGACCGGACTGCCGCTGATCGTCGAGTGTGAATACAACGACGTCTTTTTCTCCAACCTGCCGGATATCCTCGAACATTATCCGGAAATTCCGTTTGTGCTGCTGCGCTGCGGACTGTGGAACGCGAGAAAGATCGAACCGCTGCTGAAACACTACGGCAACGTCTGGTTCGATATGAGTACGATGATGGACTCGTGGCAGCTTGAGCAGATGATGGAGCTGAACGGATGCAGCAGGCTGGTTCTGGGCAGCGGCTATCCGTCCTTTACCGCCGCGGGCGCGCTGGGACTTGCGTACTATGCGCAGATCCCCATGGAAAACAAGGCTGCAATTCTGGCCGGAAACTGGGAGGGCATGACGAAATGAGTTATCAGGATCTTGCGTATGCGATGCAGCCAATGCCGTGCCGCGTCATTGACGCGCACACCCACATCGGCCCGTATTATTTAAGCGGCTGGCAGCAAAAACGGGACAAGACCGACCTGGACAGTCTGATGCAGCTGATGGCGCAGCTTGGCGTGGACGCGATCGTGACCGCGCCGCACCCGCTGGTGCAGGGGCACATGGAACTGGCCAACCGGATGGCGGCAGAGGCGGCAGAGAACTATCCGGGGCGCATTTACGGCTATATCTCCATCGTTCCGCCGTGCGGCGAACAAGCGGTGCGGCAGGCGCTGCGGGAGTATGGCGAAAACAAAAACTTCGTGGGGCTGAAGCTGCTGTGCGGCGGGTATCACGGCCAGCTGCTGCAAAAAGAATACGAATACGCGCTGGACTTCGCCGACGAGATGCGCTGCCCGGTTTTGATGCACATCTGGGAAAACAACCCGCCGCAGACGCAGATTCGCGACGTGTTGCAGCGCCACCATGATCTGCATCTGATCGTTGCCCATCAGGGCGGCGGCAGCGCAAAGCAGACCGACGGGCTGGTGCCGATCATGCAGGAGTTTGAAAATGTGTCGATGGAGCTGTGCGGCTCGCTGTTTAACACCTATGCGGTGGAAGATCTGGCGCGGCTCGTCGGCGCGCAGCGGCTGATCTTCGGGACGGACAGCATCAATCTGGATATGCGCTATGACTTTGGCAAGGTCGCGTTCAGCCCGATGCCGGACGCGGACAAAGAGGCCATCTTCGCGGAAAACTTCCTGCGCCTGACAGAGCGCTCCGCAATGGGAAAACTCCGGTTCCCCGGATGAGCCGGCCGGACGGAAGACGGGAAAGAAAGCAGCCGCAAGACGAAACGAGCGGGAGGGAGAAGAGATGAAACACGACGCCGAGACAAGCGAACAGCTGCCGGACAACGAAAGCGAAACGGCAACGTTACTGATCGTGGAGGATGAGGCGATCATCCGCAAGGGACTGGCCTCGCTGCCGTGGCGCGAGAACGGGATATCCCTGCTGCCGCCGTGCTGCAACAGCATACAGGCCGAGCAGACGCTGCGCAGCGAACGGGTGGACATTCTGCTCAGTGATATCTGTATGCCGGGCAGATCGGGGCTGGAGCTGGGGCGACTGGCCCGCGCCAGACAGCCGTCGATCCGGCTTTTGTATCTGACCGGATACCGGGAGTTCAACTTCGTCAAAGAAGCGCTCCAGCTCAAAGCCAGCGACTATATCCTCAAACCGGCCGACCCCAAGGCGATCATCGAGAAGGTCGTGCGCGAACGCGACGCGGTCTTTGCCGAACGGAAGCAAAAGCAGCCGCAGCAGCCGCAGCAGCAGCGGCAGGCCGCGCAGCCGCAAAACGAGGCAAAGCCGTCTTTGATGGGCGAGATATTGCAATACTTGCAGGTGCATTTTGCGCAGCCGCTGAACATGAATACGCTCGTCGAGCAGTTCCATTTCAGCGCGGTGCATCTGAGCCGGTATATCAAAAAGGAGACGGGCTACACCTTTGTCGAGCTTCTGACGGCGCTGCGGATGCACCATGCGCGCGAGTATGTGCGCACAAGTGATCTGACGAACAACCAGATCTGTGAAAAGGTCGGCATCTGCAACGAAAAGTATCTGGCGCAGCTGTTTAAAAAGCAGTACGGGAAGACGATCAGCCAATATCGCAGAGGGTATGGAGAATATGAAGAAGACGAAATCGCAAAGCTCATCCTTCGCTACACCGGCAAACACATATAAATACCGGTTTTCCTTTCAGCTGAAGGTGATCGCCCTCAGCGGGCTTATCATGGTGACGTTTTTGCTGATGGTCGTGGGGCTGGCCTACCGGACGATGCGCACGACGGCGATGAACAAGGCCATCGACGCGATGAAAAGCTCGGTCAAGTCCGTGGCAAACGGCATCGAGCATACGATCGATCTGGTGGAGATCATCGGGCTGAACATCATCGGTAACACGAACATCAAGCAGAGCATCGATTTGCAGGCCGACACGCTCAGCCGGACGGACAGCTATTTCATCAAGACGGAGCTGATGAACGCGCTGCGCAATTACGGCTTGCTGACGGATGAGATCGCGGCCATCGTATGGACCTCGACCGACTTTGAAAGTACGCTGTGCTGCAAGGATATTGCCATCGTGTGGAACGACGATACGCGGCTGTGGACGCAGGTGCTTGCAAACCAGAACGGCGAGACGTGGGCCATTTCCGAGGAAAACGAGGGCGTTTTGTGCTGCATCTGGCCGGTGCGCAGCGCCGATTATACGCACCTGATCGGTACACTGACGATCTATGTCTATGAGCCGAAGCTGTGCAGTCTGTATGACGAGCTGCTGCTGACCGAAAAAGCGCAGGTCTATATCACGGACGCGGACGGCGTGATCGTCTCGTCGAACGACAAGGAAAGTCTGCGGCAGGCCATCGACCCGCAGCTACTGCTGCACAGCCGGCAGGATGTGGCGCTGGACATGGACAGTGACCCGGTCGTTTTGAACCGGACGCTGTCAAACGGGTGGCGGCTGGTGTACAGCGTGCCGAGGTCGTACTGTCTGAGCGAGACTTCTGCGACACTGCGCGTGTTTTTGCTGACGGCGCTGCTGCTGGGGGCGGCGGGTATTTTCCTGCTGGTTCTGGCGATGCGCCGGGTGGTCGCGCCGATCAGTGAGCTGGAACACGCCATGCGCGTGTATGGCCAGGGCAACTTCCAGGCCAGAAGCTCCTATGCGGCGCACGACGAGATCGGTATGCTCAGTGCGACGTTCAACCAGATGGTCGAAGACTGCAACCGGCTGCGCGAACAGATCGTCGAGCAGCGTATCCGCCAGAAGAACGCGGAGCTGCAATATTTGCAGATGCAGATCCGGCCGCATTTCCTGTTCAACGTTCTCGATTCGATTCACTGGTCGGCGATGGAATGCGGCGCGCAGGACGCGGCGGTCATGACACGCGCACTGGGCGTTTTGCTGCGCTCATCGCTGGACGAGCAGAGCTTCATCACGCTGGGCGAAGAACTGGAAAACCTCAACAGCTATCTCACCATCCAGAAGATGCGCTACGGAGAGAACCTGAGCGTCGTGCAGCAGATACCCGAGGCGCTTTTGTCCATGCACGTGCCAAAGCTCATTTTGCAGCCGATCGTGGAAAACGCGATCGTACACGGCATTGCGGAAAAAGAAGAAGGCGGAACGGTGCGCATCACGGCGCAGCAAAGCCCGGACGGGGCGCTCATCATCGTGGAAGATACCGGCGTCGGAATGTCGGAAAAGCAGTGCCGTGCGCTGCTCGGCGGGGTCACAAAGACGAAGCAGAAAAAGGCGCACATCGGAATTGAAAATGTGCAAAAGCGCTTGCAGCTGCACTATGGCGCGCAGTACAGCCTGAAAATCGAAAGCCGGTTGGGCGAATGGACGCGCGTGAGTCTGCCGCTGCGGAACATCACACCAGAACCGTCAAAATAGACAAAATGACAGCGAAAAATCTAGGCGAATTGGACAAAGGCAACAGAAAACGTGATAGAATCCTGACCTTTTTGTACGCGATTTTGCCTTTCGGGATCGCGAAAAACCCAATATAATGATATTGCATCGTGGACAACACACGAAATGCAAGAATCAAAACAAGGGAGGACAAACATGAAAAAGGTACTCGCGATCGTATTGGCGGCTCTGATGCTGGTTGCAATGTTTGCAGGCTGCGCCAAGACAGAAGCGCCCAAAGAGGAACCTGCAAAGCAGGAAACTGCACAGGACTCCGCACAGACCGCTCCCGCGGAAGACGCGGCCGTAACGGATGAAGCGGCTGAGCCCGTAACCATCCGCTGGATGTCGAACCTGCCGGACAGAACTTCTGCTGCCGGTCTGATCGAGCAGACGCTGCTGGATCAGTATCAGAAAGAGCATCCCAATGTCACCATCGAGGTCGAAGCACTCGACGATGACAACTACAACATCAAGTTCAAGGCTTATGCCTCGTCCGGCCAGATGCCCGACGTGTTCATGGGCTGGACCACCCCGCAGTGGATGTCCGATCCGGTCAACGCCGGTCTGGTCGAAGAGCTGAACGTTGACGATTACAGCGACTATGGCTTCATCGCGGGCGCGCTGGAGTGCGCGACCTTCGACGGCAAGCTCTACGCGCTGCCGAAGACCACCGACTCTGCCGGTTTCTTCTACAACAAGGACGTTTTCGCACAGTACGGCATTGAGATCCCGCAGACCTGGGACGAGCTGCTGGCTGCTGCCAAGACGCTGACCGACGCGGGCATCACCCCCTGCGCCATGCCTGGTCAGGCCGAGTTCCTGTCCGTGTTCCTCATCAACGCACTCATCGGTACGGTGAAGGGCGAGGACACCATCTCCTTTATCCGCAGCTCCATCCAGGGCAAGGACTTCTCCGACCCCGTCTGGAAGGAAAGCGCAGCGGCTTTGCAGGATAAGGCCGGTGAGCTGTTCCAGTTCGGTTGGGAGACGACCGACTACGGCACGGCTATGAATATGTTCCAGAGCGGCGAGACTGCCATGCTGTGGATGGGCAGCTGGGAAATGTCCATGGCGCCGGAGTTCAACGTAGGCTTCTTCCCCATGCCCGACTTTGACGGCGACGGCGAGGGCGCGTTCCTGGCTTACCACGGTACCGGCCAGATGGTTTCCTCCAGCTCCAAGGTCAAGGACGAAGCTTTGAAGCTGCTGAACTGGTTCATGGAAAAGCAGAACTACAATGCCATGTGCTGGCAGAACGGCGTATGTATGTCCGGCCAGAACTTCAACGAATACCTGACCGGCAACGAAACGCCCTTGCAGATGGACGTTGTCAATACCTTGCAGGGTGCGACCAGCACGACCGGCACACCGTTCTCTGAGGTGGGCCACTCCGGCTGCGACCTGTTCTGCAACGAGAAATCTGTCAACGTGATCTCCGGTATCATTACGCCGGATGAGTTCATCGCACAGATGGTCGAAGTGCCGTAAGACAAGTGTTTTCTGTTTGGGGTGTGGGTGCTTGACACCTGCACCCCATCTGTTTAAAGAGGGATAACGAATGCATAAACTTTACAGTAATAAGTGGACGATCACATCGTTGATCCTGCCGGGTGTGATTATGTTTCTGGTCGCTGTACTCGCGCCGATCGTCATCGGCTTTTTCTACAGTCTGACCGACTATAACGGCATCGCGTCTACCAATTTTATCGGACTGGAAAACTATTTGAAGCTCTTTCAGGACCCCATCTTCTGGACAACCATGAAGAACTCCGCGATTCTGGTCTGCACGTCGCTGCTCATCGAGCATCCGCTGGCCATGCTGATTGCGTATAAGCTGGATAAATTGCCGTATAAATGGGAGGCAATTCTGCGCTGGGTCTATTTCGTTCCCAACATTATTTCGATCGTAATTACGGCCGCTCTTTGGAAGTATGTCTATAATCCGAACTTCGGGTTGATTCAAAAGGTGCTGGAGTTCTTCGGCATCCACGCGAAGTTCAACCTGCTTGGCTCGGGCACTGCCATTTTCGCGCTCGCGTTCGTGCTGCTGCAAGGCGGCATCGGCTGGGCCATCCTCTTTTTCTACACCGGTATTAAGAACATCGACCCCGTGCTGAACGAAGCGGCGCTCATCGACGGCGCGACGAGCCAACAGACGTTCCGGTATATCACGTTCCCGCTTTTGAAGCCGGTTCGGAAATACTGCATCGTGCTGGCGTTCATCGCTTCTTTGAAGCAGATGGAACTGGTCTTTTTGATGACGCAGGGCGGGCCGAATAACGAAACACATTTCCTCGGCTCTTACTTATATGACTGCGCGTTCAACTACAACCGTTACGGCTACGGCAACGCCATCGGCATGGTTCTGATCGGCATCTGCCTGCTGTGTACGGTCGCGATCAACTTCGTCTTCAAAGAAAGACAGGCAAAAAGGAGGTAAGCGTCGTGAAAAAAAGAAAGTTTAAGATCTCAACGATCCTGCTGATCCTGTTTGCCATCATTCAGGTCTTCCCGCTTATCTGGATGATCGACTTCTCGCTGTGCAAGGGCACAGACCTGTTCGCAAAGGGCATTTTGTACTGGCCGGAGGAGATTCAGTGGGTCAACTATGGCCGCGTTCTGTTTGACAGCAACTATTTCCGGTATCTGCTCAACAGCATCCTCGTCAACGGCACGACCATCCTGTGCGTGATCGTGATCGCCATTATGGCGGCTTACGCGTGTGTGAAGATGAACTGGAAGCTCAAGGGCTTTATGTCCATGATCTTCCTGATGGGCATGATGATCCCCATCCACGCGACGCTGCTGCCGAACTTTATCATGTATTCCAAAATCCACATCACCGATACGTTCTGGGCGCTGCTGATCCCCTATGTGGCCTTTACGTTCCCGCAGGCGTTTTTCCTGACGAGTACATTTATGGAGTCCGTCCCGCGTGAACTGGAAGAGGCGGCGGTCATCGACGGCTGCGGCGTATACCGCACGCTTTTGGTGGTCGTGCTGCCGGTGATGAAAGCGTCCATCGCGACCGTCGCAGTCATGACGTTCCTGAGTACATGGAACGAGTTCATCATGGCCATGACTTTCCTGAGCAAGCCCACGTGGAAGACGCTGCCGTTCCTTGTGCTGGAGTTCACGGGACAGTATTCGTCGGACTATGCCCTGCAATTTGCGACGATGGCGCTCTCGTCTTTGCCTGCGCTGATCGTCTATGCGCTGATGAACAAACACATTACGAAGGGCGCTACGATGGGCGCGCTCAAAGGGTAAGATACGATGGGGAAGATTCGAAGCCTGTTCCGATACGACGCGAAATTCTGGGAAGTGTTATCGCTGGTCTGTGATTTCTTCCTTTTGAGTGTTTTCTGGACGGTGACCAGCCTGCCGCTGGTCACCATCGGCGCGTCTACCGCAGCGCTCGACCAGATGGTGCTGCGCCGCATCCGGGAAGGGACGTTCGCCCCGCTTACGGACTATTTTCGCCTTTTTGCGGCCAATGTGGTCAAAGCCTCGCTCGTCTGGCTTGCGTATGCGGCGGCGGTGGCGTGGCTGCTCGTGAGTACGGCGGTATTTCGCGCGATGGGGCTTGCGGCGGCAGGAACGGTGCTTGCGATTCTGGAGTTGTCTGCCCTGTTCGTGCTGATGCTGGGTTTCCGGTTTGCGTTCATTCTGCAAGCGAAGCTGCGGCAAAACCCGCTTATCACCATCGCAAAAGCAACGCGCGCGGGACTGCTTTACTTCCCACGGGCGTTTGCTGCGCTTGCGTTGTTGCTTTGCGCGGTGCAGGTTGTGCTTTGGATGCCGCTGCTGTTGCCGGCGTTTTTGTGCTTTGGCGTGGCGGGGCTGTCGTATTTGCAGATGCGCCTGCTGAACCGAAAACTTCTTGTGCTGGAGACGGAGTAAGGTGCGGAGATTTGCCCCAAGCGACGCGAGGAATAGGAGGAAAGAGAAATGCTGCATTTGAATCTCATCAAAGTCAAAACGCCGGAAGAAATGGGCAAGGCGGCTGCCGATATTTTTGAAACGGCCATCCACAAAAAGCCTGCGTGCGTGCTGGGACTTGCCACCGGCTCGACCCCGCTGCCGCTGTACCGCGAGCTGATCGCCCGCGAAAAGGCGGGAAAGATCGATTTTTCCCGTGTGCGCACGGCGAACCTCGACGAATACAAGGGGTTAGCGCCCGGCCATCCGCAGAGCTACCGCCGCTTCATGCAGGAAAATCTGTTTGACCACATCTCCATCAAACCCGAAAATACCATCGTTCCCGACGGCCTGGCCGAAGACGTGGACGCAATGTGCCGTGCGTATGAGCAGCAGATCGAGGACTGGGGCGGCGTGGACATTCAGCTGCTTGGCATCGGCCACGACGGCCACATCGGCTTCAACGAGCCGTGCGACCATTTCCCGACCATGACGCATGAGGTCGAGCTGACCGAGATGACCCGCGAGGCAAACAAGCGTTTTTTTGATTCGATCGATGATGTGCCGAGGGCGGCATTTACCATGGGCATTGGTACGGTCATGGCGGCGCGGAAGATCGTCATGGTCATCACCGGCGCAGACAAGGCCGATATTCTGAATAAGGTCTTCTTCGGGCCGGTCACGCCGGAAGTCCCGGGGTCTATCTTGCAGTTCCACCCGAACGTGACGCTCATCTGCGACGAAGCGGCAGAAAAATACCCATGTGCGGGTAAGATGTGAAGCAGCATCAAAGGTTCAAAGAGAAGACAGAGGCATCCGCTTCTACCGCGTTTTCGTGACGCGTCGTAGAGGCGGGTTGCGCTGCCTCAAATATTTTTCCATTTATCACCAAACCAAATGCGGCAGAGCCGCGCCGGGTCGATGTGGGCATCGACCCCTACGGGTGTAGAGCAAATTAGAAAGTTCGCTGCAAAGCAACAAGTGCAGTGCGAATGGAAAGATTTCGGGCGGACAGAGTCGTCCGCCCCTACAAAGGCGTATGGAAATCTGACAAATATGGTTTTGTAGAAGATCAATGCGGAAAGGTACAGCCTGATTATCAGGCTGTACCTTCTATTTGACGCAGATATTAAATTGCAACGGCCAGAAAATCAGATTCCGAAACGACAGGCGGCGCGTACCAAAGGTTTTATGAGGTGATTTGGTGTGACGAAGCATCTGCCAAATTTGGTTCTGATTCAAAGGCAATGCAGGATGCACCTCGCGTCCTGCACACACTCTTTTCTTCCATATCTTTTCTCTTGCGAGAGAAAAGATATGGCCGTCGGAG
>CAYSTN010000001.1:0-85297 GCA_964434135.1 uncultured Oscillospiraceae bacterium | reverse complement strand
GCCCTCTCAGGCGGCTGCGCCGCCAGCTCTCCCAGAGGGAGAGCCAAGGGCGCGGAAGAGCCGCGCCAGGTAAAACGCCAGAGAAATGCCCCGACCTGTGGCAAAAGCCAAAGGGCGGGGTGTTTGGTCGTGTGTGCGTTCTGCCCGGGTGCGGGCAACGTTCTGCAGTGTTTAATTGAACAAATAATGCTTGACCAGCTCCTGCAATAGCTCATCGCGGTCGAGCTTGCAGATGAGACTGCGAGCGTTGTTGTAGTTGGTGATATAAGTCGGGTCTTCCGACAGGAGATAACCGACGATCTGATTGATGGGGTTATATCCCTTTTCACTGAGCG
Source organism: uncultured Oscillospiraceae bacterium (assembly GCA_964434135.1). Classification (GTDB taxonomy): domain Bacteria; phylum Bacillota; class Clostridia; order Oscillospirales; family Oscillospiraceae; genus CAG-170. Next base: position 84,962 of record CAYSTN010000001.1, on the reverse strand, counting down.
CGCCATAGACCGCGGTCAGGATCGTCTTCATTTCCTCACTGCTATCTTCCGGGACTACAAACTTGATGGTGTTGTCATGCACGACGGTTAGCCTCCTTCTTTCGAGCTTGTGTCACTATCATAATATATCCGGCCGCGTTTGTAAATGCGTCCAATATTTCATTTGTGTTACATTTTGCCCGGAAGCACAAGATTTAGACCCAGCACGACCCCAAATCATCCAGAATATGGATATTATCATACTTTGTGCTTTCCATTCTTGGAAAACGCGCGTTTTCAAATGCTTAATTTTTTCTTAAATTATCGCCGCAAGGGTTTTCTTTTTGCCGCAAATCTGTTACCATGTGCTGCGGAACAAACGATTATGGTAAACAGAAAGGATGCAGCATCAATGAGAAAAAGAATGCTTTGCCTCGTTCTGGCTGCGCTGCTGATGCTGGGCGTACTGTCCGCTTGCAGCAAACAGGCCAGCGAGAGTGCGCAGGCACAGACGCAGACAGAAGACGCCGGCGCTGCGCCGCAATACACCTATCAGGCACAGTATTATGAACTGCCCGAGCAGCTGCAATACATCAGCGTCAACTGTACGTCCGGTGATGCGCTGTATTTTATCGGCTCGCTTCCGTCCGGTCAGCAGCAGACTGTGACCGATGAAAACGGTGAGACATACAGCTACGACACCTATGTCGACGCGCTGTTCCGGTTTGACCTGACAACAGGCCAGTGTGAACAGCTGACGAACTACGTTGCCCAGCCGGAGCTTCCGGCACTGCCGGATGACGTGGACGCAGATACGTACAGCACTTACACCAACGTGCAGACGATGTCCGCCGGGCCGGACGGCACGATCTGGCTGTTCCGGCAGACCAGCCGCTATGGCAGCAGCGGCGAAGATGAGTTGAACCTCTGCGAGCTGTTGCAGCTCGATGCGCACGGGACGCTGCTTCGCACCATCACCCCGGCTGTGCCGGAACAAGGCAGCGAAGATAGCGGCTACTATTCGTACATCGACTCGATCTTTGCCGACGATGCGGGTAATGTCTACACCTATGACTACCAAACACTCACCGTCTATGGTGCGGACGGCACGCAGCGGTGTTCGATCGCCGGTGAACTGCTGCGCGGGCAGGTCTGCCAGCTCTCGCAGAGCGAAGTCGGCGTGAGTACCACCTCGACGGATGGCAAGCAGGTCTTCCAGACCATTGACCCCGCGACCGGTACGCTTGGCGCGCAGATTCCGCTGGCTGACAATGCGTGGAACATCTACCCGGGCAACGATGTGTACCGGTACTATTACAGCCGAAACGACTCGATCTATGCCGAGCGCCGCGACACTGGCGAGACGGAGAAGGTCGTAGACTGGCTGGCCTGTGACGTGGACAGCGGCAACATCTACAACGGCGATTGTGGCTTTTTGTCCGATGGGCGCATCGCTGTGATCCTGCACGAAGCGGGCGGCGAGCAGCTGGCCGTTGTGAGCCGCATCGAGGCCACCAGCGCGCAGCAGAAGACCGAGCTGCGGCTCGCGTGCTATTCGCTGGACTACAATCTGCGCAGCCAGATCGTCAAATTCAACCGCAGCAACGCCAACTACCGCATCGTTGTGACCGACTATTCCGAGTATGCCACGGGCGAGGATTACAGCGCGGGTCTGACGAAGCTCAACACGGAGATCCTCGCAGGCAACGTCCCCGATCTGTTCGCCAGCAATACCCTGCTGCCGATACGTCAGTATGCGGCCAAGGGGCTGCTGGAAGACCTGTGGACGTATATCGATGCCGACCCGGAGTTTACCCGTGATGCGTTCGTGCAGCAGCCGCTGCGCGCCGCACAGACGGGCGAGAAGCTCTATCGGCTGCCGCTGGACTTTGGCGTGGCTACGGCGGCGGGACTTGGAAAGATCGTCGGCGCGTATGATACATGGACGCTGGCTGATCTGAACGACGCGATGCAGAAGCTGTCGCAGGACGCGACGATCTTCGGCAAGTATATGACGCAGGACTATGCGCTGCAAACGTGCGTGATGATGAACGCCGAAACGTTCATCGACTGGCAGACAGGCAGCTGCAACTTTGACTGCGACGCGTTTAAGTCGATGCTTGAATTTGTCAGGCTGTTCCCGGCTGAATACGATTACAACAACGACGATGACTATGAAAGCGACTTCAGCAGCATAAAACAAGGCAGGCAATTGCTGTATTTGCAGGAGATCGCGGACTTCAGCAACACGTATTATACCTTTGCCGCACTGGATAACGATGTGTGCTTCGTGGGCTTCCCGAGTGAAGACGGTACGAGCGGCAACGTTTTCAGCTCGTCCACCAGCCTGAGCATTTCCTCGACCTGCAAGGATAAGACCGGCGCATGGTCGTTTGTACGCTCGACGCTGTCGGACGAATACCAGAGCAGCCAGTGGAACTTCCCGATCGTCCGCTCCGCTTTCGATGCCCAGGCCGCCGAGGCCATGGAGCAGGAGTATGAGCTTGACGAGAACGGCGAGCAGGTGTTGGACGAAAACGGCCAGCCCATCCCGGTTTCGCACGGCGGCATGAGCTGGGGCGACGATGAAATAATCGAACTGTACGCCGTCACGCAGGAGCAGTACGATGCCATTCTGGCGCTGATCGACTCTGCCACGCGCTTTGCCGATTACGACACGAACATCATGGAGATCATATCCAGTGAAGCGGCGGGCTTCCTGGCCGGTGATAAAACGGTCGACGAGACAGCGCGCCTGATTCAAAGCCGCGTCAATCTCTATATACAGGAGCAGGCTTAAACCAAAAGTCCGGTACAGCGTATCGCTGTACCGGACTTTGCGTTTTCTTTATTTCTGCGGTTCAAGCAGCGCTTCGCCCGCCTTGTAGATATCGCCCGCACCGACGGTCAGCACGATGTCGCCCGGCTGAACGTTCTGCTGCAAATACGCCGTGACGCCCTGCAAACTCGGGCAGTAGACCGCACCGGGAATCTCGTTGGCCAGATCGAGCGCGCTGATGCCGACGGTATTTTGCTCACGCGCGGCGTAGATATCCGTCAGCACGACCTGATCGACCGTGCGCAGCTCGTCAACGAAGTCGGCAAACAGCGCTTTGGTGCGTGAATAGGTGTGCGGCTGGAACGCGCAGATAACGCGCTGATAGCCCATCAGGCGAACCGCCAGCAACAAAGCGTGCAGCTCGTTGGGGTGGTGCGCATAATCGTCGTAGATATCCGCGCCGTGATAGCTGCCCTTGTACTCCAACCGGCGGCCTGCGCCGTGGAACGTGGCAAGCGCGTCGCGCACATCCTGCCCGGGAATGTCAAACTTCCACGCCACTGCACACGCAGCCAGGGCGTTGATGGCGTTGTGCTGCCCAATCACGCCAAGGCGCACGTGCGCGTAGTGCGCACCGTTGCAGACAACGTCAAACTCGCTGTAGTCCGCAGAGAAATTCGTTCCGTAAACATCGTTGTCCGGTGTAAAGCCAAATGTGACACACGGCAGACCCGAAAGTGCATCGCGCGTGTTCCGGTCGTCACCGTTGGCGACGATCAGCCCGGTTTGCGGTACAAGAGACGCAAACGCACGGAAAGACTGTTTTACGTCTTCTAAATCGTGGAAAAAGTCCAGATGATCCGCGTCTACGTCAAGGATGACCGCGACCGTGGGGAAGAAATTCAAAAACGAGTTGCAGTACTCGCAGCTCTCGAGAATGATCGTGTCACCTTTGCCCACGCGATGCCCTGCGCCCAAAAGCGGCAGAAAACCGCCGATCATGATGGTCGGGTCGCGCTCGGCCTGCATGAAAATGTGCGTCAGCATGGAAGTCGTGGTAGTCTTGCCGTGCGTACCGGCCACGCAGATGGCGTTTTTGTACGCGCGCATGATATAGCCCCACGCCTGTGCGCGTTCAAAAATAGGAATGCCCTTGGCGCGCGCGGCGGCGATCTCCGGGTTGTCGTTGTGCGCCGCAGCCGTGCGGATGAGGCAGTCTGCGCCCTCAATATTCTCGGCGCGGTGGCCGATGCTGACCTGAATGCCCTTGGCCATGAGTTCATCCGTGGAAACGGAAGCGTTCATGTCCGAACCGGAGATCTTCATCCCCATCCGCCGCAGAACCAGTCCCAGCGGGCGCATCGAAACGCCGCCGATGCCAACGAGATGGCAGTGCTTGCCGCAGATGAGATATTGTTCGATATGATTGCAGGAAGAGCCTTCCATGCGTGATCCCTCCAAAAAAATGATTGCAACTGCGCGAAATCGCGCGTATGATAGAGACGGACGACAGTCCGAATAATGCAACGTCGGCAATATATTATATACGGAATGTGCCAATAACACAAGTGGAATTTCGTATTTTGACCCGGGAAAAAGGAGCAAAAGAGAATGCGGCCGGATGAGATCGTGAAAACTTTACAGTGCGCGGGCTTTGAAGCGCGGTATGTGGGCGGGTGTGTGCGCGACACGCTGCTCCATCGCCCCATACACGACTGGGACATCGCCACACAGGCGCTGCCGCAGCAGGTGCTTGCGCTGTTTCCACACGCCGTTGCCACCGGCGCGAAGCACGGCACGGTCACGGTGATCTGCGGCCAGGCGCGCGCCGAGGTCACGACGTATCGCCTCGATGGGGCGTATGCAGACAGCCGTCATCCGCAGCAGGTTCGCTTTGTACGTACCCTGGAGGACGATCTGGCGCGCCGGGACTTTACCGTCAACGCGATGGCGCTGTCCCTTACGGGTGAGCTGACCGACCTCTACGGCGGGCAGGAAGACCTGCGCCGGGGGCTTCTGCGCTGCGTCGGTGTGCCGGAGCAGCGCTTTACCGAGGATGCGCTGCGGATGCTGCGCGCATATCGCTTTGCTGCGCAGCTGGGCTTTTCCATCGAGCCGCAGACCCGTGCGGCCATTGTGCGCTGTGCGCCGCTGTGCGCGCGGCTTTCACGCGAACGGGTACGTGACGAGGCAGAAAAGACGCTCTGCTCCCGGCAGCCGGAGTTGTTCGGACAAATGCTGCGGCTGGGGCTGCTGGCTGCCTGTACCCCAGCCGCCGAAGCGGACTTTTCCGCGCTGCGAGGCGTCCCGGCTACGCCGGAAGCGCGCTGGACTGCGGCTGTGCTGGCCTGTCCGACGCTCAAGCCGCAGGATTTCAGGCTCAGTGCAAAGCTCTGCCGCCTGATCGATTTGAGCGTTAATACCTGGCAGACGGGGCGTACACGCCTGCAATGGAAACAGCTCATCGCCGCGCACGGCTGGCAGACTGCCGCGCTGCAAGCGCAGATGCAGCAGTCTGCGGTCGTAGACGAGCTGCTGGCTTCGGGCGAGTGCGTGACGCTGCGGCAGCTGGCCGTGACGGGTGCAGATTTCCCGGAATGCTCCGGCCCACAGCTGGGCGCGCTGTTGCAGAAGCTGCTTGGTTGGGTGCTGGAACACCCGGAGCAGAACACAAAACCCGCGCTTTTGGCGCGCGCGCAGCATTTGCAGCAGGAAATGAAAAACAATGGTTGACTTTTGTATCGATCATCTGCTATAATAGTCAAGCTGATGGAGGCTTAGCTCAGCTGGTTAGAGCGCCTGCTTCACACGCAGGAGGTCGACGGTTCGAGTCCGCCAGTCTCCACCATCAAAAAACCTGATTTGTCCATTGGACAAATCAGGTTTTTTGCATGATGTTTGCCTGCGGCAAATGATGTTGCGCGCTGCACAATGATGCCGCTTCGCGGATGATGCGTGGCTTCGCCACATGATATGGCAAACATCGCATCATCCATTAGGTTGCTTATATCACGACCGCATTTCGGCGGCAGGTGATGGAACGTGAAAGAACCCACTGATGGGTTTCTTTCACACGATCTTCTTTTCTGAAAGCAGAGCGCCAATCACCTGTTTTTCTAACGAGGAAAGACAATGGAGCGGGCGGAAGCTTCCGCTTCCGCCCGCTCCTGAAACAGAACGGTTCTTTAACTGTTGCGGAAACGGGCGAGGAAGTCGCAGGTCTGCGGGTGCTGCGGGTTGGAGAACAGCTCCTGCGGTTCACCCTGCTCTAAGATGATGCCCTCATTCATGAACACGACGCGCTTGCTCACGTCGCGGGCAAAGGCCATCTCATGCGTGACGACGAGCATGGTCATGCCCTCGTGCGCAAGGCTCTGCATGACGGCGAGGACTTCGCCGACCATCTCCGGGTCGAGCGCGCTCGTCGGCTCGTCAAACAGCAGCACTTCCGGATCCATGGCCAGCGCGCGGGCAATGGCTACGCGCTGCTTCTGGCCGCCGGAGATCTGGCGCGGCTTGGCATTGACATACGGTGCCATGCCGACCTTTTCCAGATAGTGCATGGCCTGCTCTTTGGCCTCGGCTTTTTTGCGGCCCAGCACCTTGATCTGGCCGACCATGCAGTTATCCAGCACGGTCATGTTGTTAAAAAGATTGAAAGACTGGAAGACCATGCCGACGTGCGAACGGTATTTCGCGGCGTTAACACCCTTGCCGGTCACGGACTGGCCGTGGTAAAGGATCTCGCCGCTCGACGGTGTTTCCAGCAGGTTGATGCAGCGCAGCAGCGTGGACTTACCCGAGCCGGATGCGCCGATGATGGAGATGACATCGCCCTGTTGCACGGTGAAATCGATATCGCGCAGGACTTCGTGCGTGCCGAAGGATTTGCCAAGATGGCGAATTTCCAGAATGTTCTCGTTCATGCTCAACGCCCTCCCTTGCCGGACTGTTTGGCGCGGTCGTGAAATTCTTTGCTGCGCTCGTCGTAGTTGCTGCCACGCTTCGGGTGGCTGTACGTGCCGGCGGTCATGGTCAGCGCGTCACCCTGCACCAGCTCATAGCTGTCGCTGCCGTCCATCTTCTTCTCAACATACCGCAACAGCGCAGAGGCCAACAGCGTCATGGCCAGATAGCCGATCATTTCGATGGCCGCCGACGGGAAGTACATATTGTTGATGCCGACGATGTAGCGGTGGGTGGCAAAGAACTCCGTGAAGCTGATGATGAACATGACGGAAGTATCTTTGACGTTGATGATGTAGTTGTTGCCGATCTGCGGCATGATGTTGCGCAGCGCCTGCGGCATGATGACGTTGAGCATGGTCTGCACGTGGGTCATGCCGATGGCCTTCGCGCCCTCGGTCTGGCCGGGGTCGATGGAAATGATGCCGCCGCGCACGGACTCGGCCATATATGCGCCCGTGTTGATGGACACGATCAAAATGGCCGCTGCCCAGACGCTCTCAAAGCGCAGCGCGGAGTTTGAAAAGTACGGAAGACCGTAATAGATGAACACGGCCTGCAAGACCATCGGCGTACCGCGGAAGACCTCGACGTAGACGCGGATGACAACGCGCAGCAGCTTCAGGAAAAAGCGCTTGAGCCAATGATCCTGCTTGCTGTAGGGGATGGTATTCAGAACGCCGCACAGCAGACCGATGAGGCAGCCGATGACGGTAGCCACGACGGCCAGAAGCAGCGTACTGAGCATACCTCTGAGGTACATCGGCCAGTACTTGGCAAACAGCAGCGCCATATCCTGACCGAGCTTGACGAAAATCTCCATGGGGTCACTCTCCTAACTCTTTTCTCGGGTCTGCGCCGCAAAAGCTGCGGCGCAGCGCAGCTCAGACTGCGGGCTGGATGGCGATGGCCTGATCCATGAGGGCGTTGAACTGCTCCTCATTCAAAGCGGAGAGGACGCGGTCGATGGCTTCGGTCAGCTGGGTGTTGTCCTTATTGACGGAGACACCGATGTTGACGTTTTCTGCGCGCTCCTGCTCAGAGGCAAACTGGAAATCGCCGTCCGTGCCGGAGAAGTTGAGGATGACGAGGTTTTCGTCCTTGGCAACGGCAGCCATAGCCGTGGGCATATCGGTGCAGACAAAGTCGACCGTGCCGGTTTGCAGCTGCATAATCATTGCGGGCGCGCCGTCGGACGGAGCGAGCAGCTCTGCGCCTTCGATCTGCGGCAGACAGGATTCATACCAGATCGTGCCGGACTGCGAAGTACACTTGCCGCCGGAGAGGTCGGCAATGGAAGTTGCGGAAGCGAACTTGCTGTTCTTGGTGGTCAGGCAGACGATGGTGGCGTAGTAGTACGGGCCGGCCATGTCGACCTTTTCCATGCGCTCTGCCGTCATGGACTGACCGGCAATGTTGGCATCCATCACGCCGGACTGTACGGCCGGGCAGAGGGAATCCCACGCAGAGGAGACGATCTCGAGCTGCCAGCCATAGGCTTCGCAGATGCGCTTGGCGATCATGACGTCGTAGCCGTTGGCATAAGCGCCGGGAACGTTGGAGATGGCAACTGCGCCGTTGGAATCGTCCATCTGCGTCCAGTTATACGGCGCGTAGGCGCATTCCATACCGACGGTGAACACGCCGTCTTCCAGACCGGGGATGGAACTGGTGTCGACACCGGTGAGGTCTTCGACGGGCGGGATCTCGACACCGGAAGCGGCAGGCGCTTCGGCGGCGGGGGTTTCGGTGGTGGCAGAGCCGCTGCAGGCGGCCAGGCTGAGCAGCATCGCGGCTGCAAGGATGAGGGCAAGGATCTTCTTCATAGTTATCATTCACCTTTCGATTGATTTTCCCAGACAGCACTTCATTGCACGAAAAAAAGTGGGTCGCCCAATGAAGCGATCCACAGAAATAACAGACAACGGGGAAGCCCGCCCTGCTTTCCATCGATAGCGCTTCACAAACATAACTTTGTGACAGTCCGGCAGGTATTTCCTGCCGAGCCAACACCGCGGTCACAGGCAGCTTCCGCAGCATTTCGGCGGGATTCCCTTTCCCTGACGGCCACTGCCTGTGCTTACCGTCGGGTACTGATGAAGCCCGCGCCTCTATCTGGAATGATTGGTTGCATTATAGCGCATTGCAAAGCTTTTGTAAAGCCGGAATTTTGTCGGAATGTGCAGACGTTTTTCCCTGTTTTTCGTATTTTTGCACAAAAGCGAGGAAAATCCGGGCGCGAATGGCTTTTTTATAATTTGAATTGCTTTTATTCGGAATGTTTGCTATACTATAGAAAAATGATCATCAGGAGGTTCGTATCACATGGCTGACGAAAAGACGATCCTGCAATACAAGGGGCACCCGCTCATGCGCAAGGACAATCTGGTCTACTACGGCTCGATGGCCGATTCTCACATCATTATGCTTCAGATCCTCGAGACGAAAAAGGTCGGCGACACCGACGTGGCCGGGCGCGTCTCGGTGGAGTTGCAGCTGACCGACCCCAACGTGCGCGCACGGGACCGCATCGTAAAAAAGAGCGAAAAGGACGGGTTCTTTACTGCGCTCGATTTGGGTTGTGTGTGGCTCAACCGCGCGCTCAAGGATGCAAAAAAATCCTGAAAAAACGGATTAAACCGGAAAGAAGCCGCACATACTACCTGTGCGACTTCTTTTTCATTTTTTCCATTCCGATCAGGCCGGGCTTTCCGGTCGACCGCCGAAGATTCGGCGGTTATTTTTTTCTTTGCTGCGCATACTAAGCCCACTTGCGAACAAGGAGTTGAGACGGATGCGCAAGGGTACACAGACCCTGCTGTTTGAAACGAAGCCGGTCATCTTGTCCCATGCCGCCGCAGGCGGCAAAAAAGAGGGCGAAGGGCCGCTGGGTGCGTATTTTGACTATATCGGGCAGGACACACGGCTGCGGCAGAAATCATTTGAAAAGGCCGAGAGCAAGCTCCAGCAGCTTGCGCTCGACACGGCCAAGCGCAAGCTTGGCATCAGCTACGAGGACATTGACGTGCTGTTTGCCGGAGATCTGCTGAACCAGTGCATCGGCTCGTCGTTTGCCGCGCGCGGGACGGCCATCCCGTATCTGGGGCTTTACGGCGCGTGTTCGACGATGGCCGAGTCGCTGTTGCTGGCTGCGGCGTTCGTGGACGCGGGCTTTGCCCGGCGCGCCGCGGCGCTGACCTCGTCCCACTTTGCCTCAGCCGAGCGGCAGTATCGGTTCCCGCTTGGCTACGGCGGCCAGCGCACACCCACGGCACAGTGGACGGTGACGGGCGCAGGCTGCTGCATCGTCGGCGCGGGCAGCAAAGGGCCGTATATCGAGGCGGCAACGATCGGGCGCATTCAGGACTACGGCATCAAGGACGCGAACAACATGGGCGCGGCCATGGCTCCGGCGGCCATCGATACGTTGCAGGCGCATTTTCACGATCTGCGGCGCGTACCGGGTGAATATGACCTCATCGTCACGGGTGATCTGGGCGAACTGGGGAAAAAGATCGTCCTTGACCAGTTTCAGCGCATGGGCGTGGAGCTGGGCGCAGTGTATGAAGACTGCGGGCTGATGATCTTCGACCGGGAAAAGCAGGATGTACACGCGGGCGGCTCGGGCTGCGGCTGCGGTGCAAGCGTACTGTGTGGATATCTGTTGGACAGGCTGGAAAAGCGGGAGCTGAAGCGGCTGCTGTTTTGCGCGACGGGCGCGCTGCTCTCGCCGATATCGAGCTGGCAGGGCGAGTCCATCCCGGGCGTGTGCCACGCGGTATCGATCTGTGCAGAAGGAAGGTGAGAAGATGGACTATGTCAAGGCATTCGCCGTGGGCGGCGGGCTGTGTGTGCTGGGGCAGCTGCTCATCGATAAAACGCGGCTGACACCGGCGCGCATTCTGGTGTGCTACGTGGTGCTGGGCGTGATCTTGAGCGGTGCGGGCGTATATGAAGGGTTTGCGGCGTTTGCCGGTGCAGGCGCAAGCGTACCGCTGACGGGCTTTGGTCACACGCTGGCAAAAGGGGTGCGCGAAGCCGTACAGGAGCAGGGGCTGCTTGGCGCGCTGACCGGCGGGCTGAAGGCGGCAGCGGGCGGCATTGCGGCAGCGGTGTTTTTCGGCTTTCTGGCCGCACTTTTCTGCAAACCGAAGGATAAAGCGTAGCGCGCCGGGCAAACTGCTTCTGCGGGCAGACCGCAAAACACAACAGGAGGTTCGGGATGAACGGACAGAACAAAACCGGCAAGACTGACAGAAAAGCATCGCAGGGCGCTTCGAACACCACCCGGCGCGAGACTGACAGCCGGAACTGAGCGGTAAAAAACACAGCGCCATTTCGGATGAAATGGCGCTGTGTTGTGTTTTTCGTTTATTCCAGCCCCTTGCCGGACTTGACGCGGTCGAACTCCGCTTCGATCTGGGCGTCGGGCTTTTGGGTGCAGAGCGAGACGATGACGATGAGCAGGACGCTGAAGATGAACGCAGGCAGCAGCTCATAGATGGCGAAGATGCCGCCCAGGGGCTTGAGGACGAGTTTCCAGAAGAAGACCATCGCGCCGCCGCCGAGCATACCGGCCACTGCACCGGCCTGCGTCGTGCGCTTCCAGAACAGGCTCAGCAGCATCAACGGGCCAAACGCCGCACCGAAGCCAGCCCAGGCAAACGAGGTGATGCCGAAGATGGTGGAGTTGGAGTTCCATGCAATGGCCATGGCGATGCCGGTGATGATCACGAGCGTGATGCGCGAACACCACATGACCTGCTTTTCCGTCGCGTCCTTTTTGAACACGCCGCGATAGAGGTTCTGGCTGACGGCGCTGGCCGAGATGAGCAGGTACGAGTCAGACGACGAGATCGCCGCCGCGAGGATGCCCGCACACGCAAAGCCCGCGAGGATGGGCGGCAGGAAGGTCGTTGCCGCGTCGATGAAGATGTTTTCCGCGTCGCTGTTGGAGAGGTATTCCAGACCCGTGACGCTGCGCCCGACGATACCGATCATGACGGCAGCGGCCATGGAGATGATGACCCAGATGATCGCGACCCGGCGCGAACGCCCCAGCTCATGCTCGGAGCGGATGCCCATGAAGCGCAGCAGAACCTGCGGCATACCGAAGTAACCCAGACCCCACGCAAGGCAGGAAGCAATGGACAAAACACCGTAAGTCTTGCCCTCGCCGAAGACGTTGACGCTCTCGGTCGAGGGGGTGGAGGTGCGAACGAACGAGAAGAAACCGTCGATGCTCTTGGCATTGTCCAGCACCGTGCGGATACCGCCGGCAGAGATCGTGGAGATGACCAGAATCAGCACCAGCACCGTGACCATGACCACGCCCTGCATGAAGTCCGACGCGCTCTCGGCCAGATAGCCGCCCAAAAACGTATAAGCCAGAACGAAGATGGCCGCAACGATCATCATCCCGCCGTAGGAGAAGCCAAACAGATTGGCAAAGAGCTTTCCGCAGGTGGACAGGCACTGCGCCGCGTAGACACAGAAGAAAATGATGATAATGAATGAGCAGATGGTCATCAAAACTTTTTTCTTCTCGTGGAAGCGCTTGGAGAAGAAATCCGGAATGGTGAACGCATTGACCGCCACGGAATAGCGGCGCAGCCGCTTGGAGACGATGAGGAAGTTAAAATATGTACCGATGGCAAGACCGATGCACGTCCAGCCCGCGTCGGCCAGACCCGTCCAATAGGCAAGGCCGGGCAGACCCATCAGCAAATAGCCGGACATATCCGAGGCTTCGGCACTGAATGCCGTGACCCACGGGCCAAGGCTGCGGCCGCCAAGGAAATAGGACTCGGCGTCTTTGTTCGCGCGGCCGGAAAAATAGATACCGATGCCGACAACGGCGGCCATATAGAGGGCCATAGCCAGAAGATGCTGAATGTTTGCGGATGTCATGGTAAGCGCTCCTTTTCTTTTCCTCTTGACACATTACATTTTTTCATGTATAATATCAAAAAGCTTAATAACTTGCGCGTATGATATCACGCCACGCGCAAAAATGCAAGAGGAAATTTTCATGGATACGAAAAAATATGAGGTTTTTGAAAAAACCGTCGCGCTGTGTTCGCTGACCAAAGCCGCGCAGGAGCTGGGACTGACGCAGTCGGGGGTAAGTCACATGATCGCCGCCATCGAGGCGGACTTGCAGCTGCCGCTTTTAAAGCGCACACGCACCGGCGCGCGCCTGAGCGCCGAAGGTGAGCAGCTCATGCCCTACATCCGCGAGATCGTCCGGCAGGAAAAGCTGCTGCGGCAGGCGGCCGCGCAGCTGCACAGCGTATTGACGGGGAAAATTCGTGTCGGGACGTTCACCAGCGTCGCCACGCACTGGCTGCCCGCCATGATGATGCAGTTCCAGCAGGCGTATCCGCAGGTCGACTTTCAGCTGTTCAACGGCGATTATCACGACATCGATACCTGGCTCGGCAGCGCCAGCGTAGACGTGGCGTTTACGACGCTTCCGGCGCGCGCCGGGTGCGCGTGTACGCCGCTGTATGACGATGCGCTTGCGGCGGTGCTGCCCAAGGGGCATCCGCTGGCACAAAGCCCGGTGTGCCCGGTGCAGGCGCTGGCGAATGAGCCGTTCATCTCGCTGCTCGAAGCGTCGAACCACGATGTGCGCCGCGCATTCCACGCCACGGGCATCCGCCCGAACATCCGCTTTGAGACAAAAGACGACTACGCCGTCATTGCAATGGTGCGCCAGGGGCTGGGTGTGAGCATCATGCCGTCGCTGCTGCTGCGCGGCAACACAGACGGCGTGGAAATTCGCCCCATCGACCCGCCCGCAAGCCGTACCATCGCGCTGGCCGTCGCAGCGGAAAAACCCGGCCCTGCGGCTAGCTGCTTTGCGGCGTTCGCGGAGAAATGGGTCAAAGAAAACGGTTGAAAAACGAATAAAAATGACTGCCGACTGCGCACAAATCGTGAACAGTCGGCAGTTTTTTTGCAAAAAAACGGTGCGTATCAGCCCTCGGCGAGCTTTTCTTTGGCCTGTTTGAGCGCGGTGGCCAGCTGGTCGGGGCAGGAAGTCTCTTTCATGCCGCAGTGGATGCCGTCGAGACGGCCAATGACCGCGTCAATGTCCATCCCCTCAACAAGTCTGGAAATGCCCTGCAAGTTGCCGTTGCAGCCACCGATGAACTCGATGTTTTTGACGGTATTGCCGTCAACATCAAATAAGATCTCCTGCGAGCAGGTGCCTCTGGTTCGATAAGTAAAGTGCATATCGTCTCTCCTTTTTTATTCTGTCAGATCGCAAAGCGATGCGTTTACATAATCTGCGAGCAGCTGCGGATGCAGCAAGACCTGACATCCCCGGCAGCCGGCAGAAACACCGATCTCGTCGTACAAAAGCGCCGTCTCGTCGAGAAAGGTCGGGAACTTTTTCTTCATGCCGATGGGGCTGCATCCGCCGCGGATATAGCCCGTGACGGGCAGCAGGTCTTTCACGTGCAGCAGCTCGATCTTTTTTTCGTGCGCGGCGCGCGCAGCCTTTTTCAGATCCAGTTCGCAGCACACCGGGATGCAGAAGACGACATAGCCGCCGCGCTCGGATCTGGCCACGAGCGTTTTGAAGACCTGCTCCGGAGGCATCCCGATGCCCTCGGCTGCGTGCAGGCCGTTTAAGTCGTTTTCGTCGAACGCATATTGCGCCGCGCGGTAGGGCAGCTTCGCCGCATCGAGCAGACGCATGACGTTGGTTTTGGTCATCCGGCAGTCTCCCTTTTTCGCTTTTGCCCATTATACCCGATTTTCATGCCGCTGGCAAGCAAAAATCCCGCGCAGCGTATGTTTCGTGCAAAACGGGTCAGACTAGCTCTATCTTGATTCATAGGAGCATAACGATGCACGAAGCGAAAAAAGAGGAACAGGCGCGGCAGGAGCTGGTCGACCTCGGCGCGTCGACGACAAAGAGCGCGCTCGGCAACATCTATACCCTGACCATCGTCGGGCAGATCGAGGGGCATCAGGTTCTGCCGGAAACCGTAAAGACGACTAAATATGAACACGTCATCCCGCTGCTGGCCGCCGTGGAAGAAAGCGAGGACATTGACGGGCTGTTGCTGCTGCTCAATACCGTCGGCGGTGACATCGAAGCGGGGCTTGCCATTGCGGAGCTGATCGCGGGGATGAAAAAGCCGACCGTCTCTTTGGTGCTTGGCGGCGGGCACTCCATCGGCATCCCGCTGGCCGTGTCGGCAAAGAAAAGCCTCATCGTGCCGACGGCCAGCATGACGGTGCATCCGGTGCGCATGACGGGGCTGGTCGTCGGCGCGCCGCAGACGTATCATTATTTTCACCAGATTCAGGATCAGATCGTGAATTTTGTGACAAGAAACTCCCGCATTGCGCGCGAGGAGTTTTTGCGATATATGATGGAAACGGACGAGCTGGCAACGGACGTGGGGACGGTCTTATACGGCGAAGAAGCCGTAGCCTGCGGCCTGATGGACGCGATCGGGTCGTTGAGCGACGCGCTGACGCTGCTGCACCGGCAGATCGAGCGGCGCAAAAAGCGCGTTCCCGAGTCCCGGCGCGCCCTGCCGTCGGGCGATTGACCGCGGCGCTTGGGTGTGCCATAGGGCATAGCCCTGTTTCCCGCGCATACGGGCTCCAATGTGTGCTTTTCTGGATTCAAAACGGCGGCAACCCGAACCGGGTCACGTGGCGGCTTTCATGCTCAGGCTGATACGCTGGCGCTTGGTATCGACCTCAAGCACCGCGACTTTGACCACGTCACCGACCGAAACGACCTCGGACGGATGGCGGATATACTTCTGGCACACCTGCGAGATATGCACCAGCCCGTCCTGATGCACCCCGATATCGACGAATACGCCGAAATCGATGACATTGCGCACTGTTCCGGTGAGGATCATACCCGGCTTAAGGTCTTTCAGCTCCAGCACGTCCGTGCGCAGGATCGGCGCGGGCAGGTCACTGCGCGGGTCACGGCCGGGCTTGACCAGTTCCTTGACGATATCCTGCAACGTCGGCTCACCGACCCCGCAGGCCGCAGCGGCGCGCTGCACGCCATACGCGCGCAGCTTCTCCGGCAGCGAGGCCATCTGCGCCGTACCGGCTTCGCGCAGATCAATGTCCAGAAGCTCGGCCAGCTTTTTCGCCGCGTCGTAGCTTTCCGGATGAACGCCCGTGTGGTCAAGCACCTGCCGGCTCTCCGGCACACGCAGGAAGCCCGCGCACTGCTCAAACGCCTTTGGGCCGAGCTTGGGGACTTTTTTGAGCTGTGCGCGCGAGGTGAACGCGCCGTTTTCCTCGCGATAGGCCACGATGTTTTTTGCCGTTGCGGCATTCAAGCCGGCGACCTGCTTCAAAAGCGGCGCGGAAGCGGTGTTGAGGTCAACGCCAACGGCGTTGACGCAGCTCTCGACCACGCCGCCAAGCGCGGCATCCAGTTCCTTTTCCGGCATATCGTGCTGATACTGCCCGACGCCGATGGCCTTGGGGTCGATCTTGACCAGTTCGGCCAGCGGGTCTTGCAAACGGCGGGCAATGGAGATGGCCGAGCGCAGGTTGACATCGTACTGCGGAAACTCCTCGGCGGCCAGCTTGGACGCGGAGTAGACCGAAGCGCCCGCTTCACTCACGATCATGTACGAAACGCCGCCGCCCAACTGATGAATGAGTTCGACGGCCATGGCTTCCGTCTCGCGCGAGGCCGTGCCGTTGCCGATGGCCAGATGCCGCACACCATAGCGCCGCACGAGCTGCGAAAGTTTGGCAATGGCCTCACGCTTCTGCCGTTCACCAAAGGTCGGATAGACCACGGTGGTGTCGAGAACTTTGCCCGTCTCGTCGACAACAGCGACCTTGCAGCCATGGCTGTAACCGGGGTCGAGTCCCATGGTGACCGCACCCTTGACCGGCGGCTGCATCAAAAGCGGGCGCAGGTTGAGCGCAAAATTGGCGATTGCCTGCTCGTTGGCCGCGTCGGTCAGCGCGGTGCGCAGTTCGCGCTCCATGCTGCTGCTCAGCAGCCGGTCATAGCTGTCGGCGCAGACGGCCTTCATAAACTCCATTGCGCTCGAACCGGGGCGCACCACGCTGCGGCGCAGACATTGCAGCGCTTCGTCGCGGTCGACCGTCAGCCGGACTTTGAGCGCGCCTTCGCGCTCACCACGGTTGAGCGCGAGGATCTGGTGGCTTTGCAGCCGGGAAATGGGCTGCTCAAAGGCGAAATACTGGCGGTACACGGCGGTCTTTTCCGTCTCTTCCTGCGCGCTTGCGCAGGAGCTGGCCGTGCCGCGCCGCTGGGTGAGCGCGCGTAGCGATTTGCGTACCTGTGCGTCATCCGAAACGCGCTCGGCGAGGATATCCGCCGCACCTGCAAGCGCCTGTTCGATGCTCTCGACGCCCTTCTCCTCCGACACATACGCACCCGCGAGTGCTTCCGGCGGCAGCTGCTGCGCACTCTGCGCGTAGATGGCATCAGCCAGCGGCTCTAAGCCCTTTTCCTTTGCCATGGTGGCGCGGGTGCGGCGCTTGGGCTTATAGGGGCGGTAGAGGTCTTCGACCTCGGCAAGCGTGGCGGCAGCGTCGATGGCGGCGGCCAGCTCGTCCGTCAGCTTTTCCTGTGCGGCGATGGAGGACTTGACCTCCTCGCGGCGCTGCGCGACAGAGCGCAGATATTGCAGCCGCGTTTCCAGCGTCCGCAGCGTCGTATCGTCCATCCCGCCGTGCTGTTCTTTGCGGTAGCGGGCGATAAAGGGGATGGTGTTGCCCGCGTCGAGCAGGTCGATGACGTTTTCTACATAAGAAACCTGGCAGGAAAGCTCCTGCGCAAGCAGTTCGGCAATGGTCTTCATGGGTATCTCCTTTGATAAAATCTTTTTCCATTGTAGCATAACCGAATGATTTATGCTATGATGAAAAAATGAAAAAGGAAAGGACGATACGATGGCGATTCGTGCGCTGCTGATGGATATTGATGATACGCTCTTTGACTTTCAGACCAGCTCCTACGCCGCGCTGCACCAGGCGCTGGCGGCCTTTTCTCTGCCGCAGCCGCCGGGACTCTGGGAGCGGTATTCTCGCCTGGACGCGGCGCTGTGGCAGCAGTTTGAGCGCGGCGAGATCGAAAAGGAAACGCTCTACGTCGAGCGGTTTCGGCTGCTGTTTGCCGAGTTTGGCTTTCATGCGGATGCCGCAGACTTTAACCGCGCGTATTTTCAGGCGCTGGGCGAGCAGCGCAATTTCATGCCGCACTGCGAACAGGTACTGCCGCTGCTGCACGCGCGCTATCCGATCTTCATCCTGACCAACGGCAATACCGACCTTCAGCTGCGGCGCATCGCCGCAAGCGGTCTGGAGCAGTATTTTGACCGGGTGTTCATCTCCGAGCAGCTCGGCTGCAAGAAGCCAGACCGGGTGTTTTACGATAAGGTCTTTGCCGCCATCGGCGAAGACCTGCGGCCGCAGAGCATCATGATCGGTGACAGTCTTTCCGGCGATATGCAGGGCGGGCGCAACGCGGGCATCCGGACGTGCCTGTACGGCAAGCGCAGTTGCGCGGATGCGCGCTGCGACTATGTGGTGGAAGACCTTTTGCAGCTGCCGCAGCTGCTGGCCGGGCTGTGAGTGCTTTGTGCGGCAAAAAACGCATTTTTTCGCTTTACTTTCGGCCGCGTTTCTGCTATACTGGTCAGGCAGTTGAAAATGCGCCCGTAGCTCAGCTGGATAGAGTGACAGACTCCGACTCTGTAGGTCGCACGTTCGAATCGTGTCGGGCGTACCAAAAGAAAAAACGACAAGCTTTGCTTGTCGTTTTTTCTTTTGGTACAAGTTTTGCCGTTGGCAAAACTTCCGCTGCGGCGGGTAATTGAACGCGAAGGGGGACCCTTCGTCCCCTTTCACGCTTCCCCCTGCTGCTCTGTCTGGCAAGTTTTTTCGACCGTTGCGGCCTAGCCGCAACATCATGATGCGCAGCATCGCATCATTCCTCATTTCGCTTATCCTGTGGTTCTGTAACTCCTGCTTTGTCCCTCAGACAAAGCAGGTTTTTTCATGCTGTTTGCCCGTGGCAAACAACACATCCATACCACAAACGGCGATGCAACTAAACTATTATCTTTCCCCACAAACTAAACCACCGGTTCAGAAAATGCTAATCGAATTATACCAGTGATGTCTTCATTTTTTGCCATTTCGTCGTATAATACGAAACAGCAAACGAAATGGAGATAAAACAATGAAGCTGTCACTATCAACCAATATCAGCAAACTGCGCAAAGAACACGCCATGACGCAGGAACAGTTGGCGCAGACGCTGGGCGTCACCTTTGCATCCGTCTCAAAATGGGAGCGCGGCGTCGCAACGCCGGAACTGCATCTGATCGCGCAGCTCGCAGACCTCTTTGAAGTATCCATCGATGCACTGATCGGATATCAGTTTCGGAACAATGACCGGCAGACCGTGATTGCAAGACTCAAACAGTATTTCCACGACCGGGACAACGACGATGTTTACCCGGATATTGAAAACGCGTTGAAACGCTATCCGAACTGTTTTGCGGTCGTGTATAACAGTGCGCGGATCTATCAGGTAAGAGGGCTTGTCCGGAATCGGATCGAATTTGCCAGACGGGCGCTTTCCCTCTACCGGTAGGCGTGTATGCTGATCGGGCAGAATACCGACCCGGAAATCAGCGAGATATCCATTCGCCGGGAAATGGCGCAAGTCTATCTTGACCTGGGCGAATTTGAAACGGGTCTGGAGCTGCTCAAGCAGTACAACCCTTGTCGGCTCAATCATTCTCTGATCGGCCAGACGCTATCTGCCAACTGTAACGACCCCGACGGCGCGCTGCCCTATTTGTCCATGGCACTGCTGGACATGACTCAGACGCAGATGGAGCTTGTAACGGGCTACCTCAATGTCTACTGCAAAACCGGGCAGTATCAACAGGCACTGGACATGACAGACTGGGCGTTGGCCTTCTTCCCGGGGCTGCGAAACCCGGAAAAACAGACCTACATGGACAAAAGCGAAGCCGTGCTTTGGGCAAGCCGGGCAGAGATTCTGCTGAACCTGGGTCGCGAAGAAGACGCGCGGCATGATCTGCGTCAGGCAAAGACGATCGCCCAGCGGTTTGATGACGCGCCGAGTTATGATGCGGCCAGCATCCGTTTTGCAGAAGTTGCGCAGCAGGCGACCTCGTATGATGACATGGGCGAAACGGCCATGCGCAGTCTGGACAATTTTGTCGCGCAGTGCAATCAGCCCCAGTTGCTCGATCTGTGGAATCTCGTCAAGGACGAAGCATAAGCCACAACTCCCCTGCGACGCACGGCACCCCTTGGCGCTCCCGTCTGCGCCGCACCCCCACCTTGGCTCTCCCAGAGGGAGAGCCAAGGTGGGGTGCGGTGCAAATTCGGTGGGTGCGGCAAGGGGAGGCGGTGGGATAAACCAAGGGCGCGGCGAAGCCGCGCCCTTTTGTCTGTTATGCCTGTTTTCCGGCCAGGGATTTGCGGTACTTTTCGCTCTCCCAGTTTGCGATGAAGTTCTTGGCCGCTTCGCCCATGGTCGACACCTCATACCCGGCCTTGCGGATATGCTCGATGACGAAGAAGACCGCCGAAAGCGTCTCGGTGAGCGTCAGCGCCTTTTTCGCGTCCATGTGCAGCAGCATCTCGCCCGTGCGGCTGCTGGCAACGGCCTGTCCGGCGGCGATGCCGGGCGCGTCGAGATAGAACGTATCGCTCAAAAAGACCATCTGGTCGGGATACAGCGGCTGCGTCATCAAAAATTCCTGCGTCCAGCCGCCCTCACGCAGCTGCGCGGCCAGATACGGCGTATCGGCGGCATACAGCCCGCCTGCCATCTCGCGCACGGCAACGGCCGGGAACGACGTGCCGCTCAGGCCGAACATCCGCGCAAGGCGCTCGTTGGCGTCAGTGTGGATGCTCAGGACGGTGTCCGCGTCGTCGGCGTGGACGATGATACCGTGGTTCTGCATCAGAATGACCGCCGGTTCGCTGCCCGTAGCGCTGCGCACCCGGCGCAGCTCGTCGCGGATGGCAAAGGTCAGATTCGCGCCCGGGTCGGTATACGGCACCCAGCCCCAGCTGTAGCCCGCTCCGGCGAACGCCTGCGCGGCGATCTGGCGGCAGGCCGTCGAGCAGGCGGCGAGGTTGGCATAGACGCTGTGCGTATGCACGACGAAGGTCTTTAAGATCGAGTGGAAGCCCGCCTCGACCGACGGCCGCAAGTCGGCCAGTCCGTCAATGTGGCGCACGTCGGCCTTGGCTCGCGCCGAGCCTTCTTTTTCCACGTCGGACAGCTGCGACGGCTCGGTGTTGTTGTAGAACGCGCGCAGGTCTGCGCCGTCGAGTACGGCATACGCCTTGTCCGGACGGATATCGCCCAGACAGAAGCCCGACGCTTTGATGGCCATCAGCCCACCCGGGAGCTTGACAGACGTGTTGCCGCCGCCGCCCTGCACGTAATCCGCGCGCGCACCGGCCGCCTGTGAAACGCGGGCAAAATCAGCCAACAGCTTGGCGTTTTCTTCAAAAAACATGATGTTCTCTCCTTATCTGGCGCGCAAAACGTCCTGCTCGTAGCGGCAAATTTCTTTGTAGTAGTCCAGCGGCACATTCTCGCGGCGCAGGTATTCTTCCCACACAGCGCCGAACGGCATGACCTTGAGCGCCTCTTGCGTGACCATCAGCTCGGTGAAGTTGTTCCCGTCCTGCATGGCCTTGAGCGTCTTCGGCTCAAGCAGCGCGTACAAAAGTGCCTTCTGTACCGAATGCAGACCCGTGACCCACGCGGAAATGCGGTTGATGGACGCATCAAAGTAGTCCGTTGCCAGGAAGACCCGACCCAGCGCGTCGGCGCGGACGATCTCCTTCATCATCTCGCGCGTCTCGTCGTCAAACAGCACAACGTGGTCACTGTCCCAGCGCATGGGGCGCGTGATGTGCAGCGCCAGCCGGTCGTTGAACAGAAGCATGGAGCTGATCTTGTCCGAAACGACCTCGGTGGGATGGTAGTGGCCGTTGTCCATGAGCGGCGTGATGTGGCGGGAGTTGACATAATTCATGCAGAACTCGGCAGAGCCGACCGTATACGCCTCCAGACCGATGCCGAAGACCTTCGACTCCAGACACGGGAAGACCTTGCTCTTGTCATACGGCTCGGCGAGGATCTCGTCCATCGACTGCGCATAGCGGCGGCGCGGCGAGAGGCGGTCAGCCGGATAGTCCTTGTAGCCGTCGGGAATCCAGAAGTTGATGACGCACGGCACGCCCGTCTCGCTGGCAAAATACTCCGCAATCTTCATGCAGCACTTGCCATGCTCGACCCAGAAGCCGCGCACCGTCTCATCCGGGGACGAGAGCGTCAGCCCGTCTTTGACCATCGCGTGGGAGAAGAACGTGGGGTTGAAGTCGATGCCAAGCCCGCGCTGCTTTGCAAACGCAACCCACTTGGCAAAATGCTTCGGCTCGAGCGCGTTTCGGTCGGCATACTCGCCGTCTTCGAAGATGGCGTAGCTTGCGTGCAGATTGAGCTTTTTCCTGCCCGGGGTCAGACGCAGCACTTCGTCAAAGTCTGCCATCAGCTGTTCGGGCGTGGTGGCCTTGCCGGGATAGTTGCCGGTGGTCTGAATGCCGCCGGAGAGTGCCTGCTTCGAGTCGAAGCCGACCACGTCGTCACCCTGCCAGCAGTGGACGGAAACGGTCACGTCTTTGAGCTGCTGCAAAACAGCCTCGGTGTCCACGCCCAGCGCGGCGTAGCGTTCTTTTGCCAGTGTATAAGCGTTCATAGTCGTTCCTCCTGTTTTGTATTCAATCAAAGAAAAAGACCTGCTGCATCAGCGGCTGCGCACCCGTCTCGGGGTCAAGCTCCATGCGCATCACATCTTTCATGTACTCGTTCCAGCGGTCAACGACCGGGCTTTCGGCCTGTATGCGGGCGGCCTCGGCGATGCTGTCGCACTCGTAGTAGCCGAACAGCTCGTCACCCACGTTCCAGATCGTGTAGTTGCGGATGCCGGCCTCGTGCAAGACCTGTTTCATCTCCGGCCAGATCTCGTTGTGGCGGCGCACATATTCCTCCAGCTTGCCCGGCAGGACGGTAGCCTTCCATGCGTAGCGTTCCATCTGGGTCCCTCCTTAAAAATTTCAGCGAAAAACGCCGACTTTCTACCCTTTCATTATAGAAAAACCCGCCGCCGTGTGGTATCATAGGCTTGCCCTGTAATATCAAAATCTTGCTCTTTTCCGGAGGCCAAAGATGGAAGTGCTGCATTATAATCTCGATATGACGCCCGATTCCAAGTGGGAAATCGTCTCGCCCAGCGCCTTTGCCCGGGACAATCTGCTGTATTTGCAGGAAGCGGGACATTTCATTTCTGGTGCAAATTACTATACCGTTCGCCAGCAGCTGCCGTCGTACCTCATCAAACTCACGCTGGCCGGTCAGGGAATATTGGAATATGGCGGGCAGACTTACACGCTTGGCGCGGGCAGCTTTTTCTGGATCGACTGCCGCGAGGCGCAGCACTACCGCACCGACCCCGCGCAGGGTCACTGGAACGTGCTGTGGCTGCATTTTTCCGGTGCAACTGCCGCGGCGTACTATCAGGCGTTTTTGCTCCAGAACGGCGGGCGCGTCTGCGCGTCCGTCCCGGTCGACAGTCCGGTTTCCGCGCGCATGAGCGCGCTTCTGGCGCTGGCCGGTGCGGATATGAACGAACTGCGCCGCGACCTCGACGCGTCGGCGCTGCTGACGGATATTCTGTGTGAACTCATCCGCTGCTGCTCGCCGCGCAGCGAACAGCCCGCGCCGCAGCTTCTGCGGCAGGTGCGGCAGTACCTGCATGAGCATTACGCGCAGAAGCTCACGCTCGATCAGCTGGCTGCCGCGTATAACGTCAGCAAATACCATTTGCAGCGCTCCTTTCGCCGCCAGTACGGCCAGTCCCCCGGCGAATACCTCACGCGCCTGCGCCTGAGCCGCGCAAAAGAGCTGCTGCGCGCGACCGACCTGCCCGTTTCCGAAGTTGCCTACCGCGTCGGCATGGAGAACACGAGCTATTTTATCAGCGTCTTTCACACCCGCGAGGGCACGACCCCGCAGCAATACCGCCGCAGCTGGTCGCCGATGACGGACGAAAGCCGGACATAAAACGAGGTGCTTGCCCCGGGCAAGCACCTCGTTTTTTATTCTGCCTGCAACTGCTGCATCCAGCGTCTGCGCCGGAAGACAAAAACCGACAGCACAAAGCGCACCACCTCTTCCAGCGACAGCAGAAAATACACCGACGCGATCGGCAGCTTCCACACAAACGCACTCAGCAGCCCCAGCGGCACACCGAACACCCACGTACCGATGATGTCGATGGCCATTACGTACCGGGTCTTGCCGCCGCTGCGCAAAATACCGCCACCGAGGATCATGTTGAGTACCTTGAACGGCGAGATGAGCGCATACGCAAACAGGATCTGCCGCGTCAGCTGCCGCACCGTCCCGTCCACCTGATAGATCTTCACATACACGCCGCTCAGCGCCACGACCGCCACCGCCAGCGCCAGCGCACACAGCGCGCCGCACAGCAGCAGCTTTTTGGACACGCGGTACGCCTCGTCAAACTCCCGCGCGCCCAGCCGTTTGCCTACAATGACGCCGGCCGCCTGTGACAGCCCGCACAGCGCCCCGATCATCAGCCCCTGCACCGGATTGATGAGCGTCATGGCAGCCGTCGAATCGGTACTCATGTGGCCGTAGATGGCCGCGTAGACGTTCTCTCCGACGCTCCAGAGGGCTTCACACGTCAAGATCGGCAGCAGGATGGTCAGATACTGCCACCACAAAAACGGCGCGTGCTGCGCCTGTGCGCCCCTGCGCGGCAGCGGTGCAGCGCGTGGCAGCATTCCCAGCATCAAAAGCGCGTTGGCCAGCTGCGAGAGAAGCGTGGCAATGGCCGCGCCGCGCGCGCCGAGCTGCGGCAGACCCGCCTTGCCGAAGATGAGCAGGTAGTTGAGGACCGTATTGAGCAGCGCCGACACGATACTCGCATACAGCGGCAGCCTTGGCCGGTCTGCGCAGCGAAACAGCGTCGACAAAAGCGTCGCGCCCGCCAGCGGCAAAAACGTCCACGCAATCACGGACAAATATTCTGCCGCCGCCTCGACCGTCGCCGGGTCGTTGCTGTAAAGGCGCATCACCGCCTGCGGCCACAGCGCGCACAGCGCCGTGAACCCCGCCGCGATCACCGCACCGATGGCCAGATTGCAAAAGAAGCTGCGGCGCACCGCGCCGTTGTTTTTCTGCCCCAGATACTGTGAGAGCATGATCCCGGCCACCGCGCCGATGGCGGAAATGACGACCGAGAAGATCGACGAGAACTTCCCCGCCAGCCCAACGCCCGCAATGCTGACACTGCCAAGCTGCCCGATCATAACCTGATCGACGATGCCAAACGAGCTTTGCAGCATCGATTGCAGCGCCACCGGCACAGCCCGCTGCGCCACATCACGATAAAACGATCTGTTTCTTTTCATCGACTCACCCCCATGCTTTCCACGTTCTGTCTGTTTGCATCCGCTTACCCCCGCGTCTTCCGCGCGCCGAAAAACTCCGTTCCGGCTCTCCCCTTTTGCACCAATTCCAGCGCCACTGGCACAGCCCGCTGCGCCAAACCGCAATAAAAGCCGCTGTCGCTTTCATCCGTTTCTCCCGTGCTTTCCGCATTCTGTCTGTTTGCATCCGCTTACCTTCGCGTCTTCCGCGTTCTGCCTACTTGCATCCGCTTGCCCCCGTGTCTTCCGCTTGCCGTCTGTCTTCCCCGGCTTACCCTCTCGTCTTCCGCGCGCCGAAAAACTCCGTTCCGGCTCTCCCCTTTTGCACCAATTCTAGCGCTCCACAGCACAAAATGCAAAGGTTAACCGCATAACCTCGCACAAAAATAAATGGTTGAAATTGTAGAAAATCTACAATTTCAACCACGCTGGCCGCTTTTCGGCCGTTTTTACTTTTCGACGATCTCCAAAAGCTCCATTGGGCAAGCCTTGACGCAGATGCCGCAGGCGGTGCATTTGGTGGAGAACGGCGTGTTCTCGTCCTTGACGATCAGACCGAACGGACAGGCCTCGACGCACTGGCCGCAGCCGGTGCAGAGCTTGCGGTTAATCATGTACACGCCCTTGGGGTTCTGGGTGATCGCGCCCGCCGGGCAGGCCGCGGCGCACTTGCCGCACTGGACGCAGACCATCGGACGCGCCGCATCGCCGCGCTGGACGATCTGGAGCGCAGCCTTGTCCGGATGAAATTCTTTATAGTAGGCATTGGAGCAGGCGCGCACGCACTCCAAACAGGCCATGCACTGCACGCCTTTTTTGATCGACAGCTTTTTCATAGGGTTCTCCTTCTCTTTTTTCATTGTTTTCTATTTATTATACAGCATTTTTTAAAACTTTCAATAGCATTTTTCGCCACGCTGGTGCAAATTGCGCGCGCTGTCAAAAACGCCTTGTATACCGGCGCTTTTTCATGCAAATACTACGCACAGCGAAGCGAAAATTCGCAAAAAAGGAGGAATTTTTGATGAAAAAAGGCTTACTTTTTCTACTGACCGCATTGCTTCTCGCAACTTTTTTGACTGCCTGCGCGCAAATTCAGCCGTATAACGGGCGATATTCGAACGTTTCCACCACCCGAAATGGTTATGTAAACGGCACGAATAGTTATGTAAACAGAACAACTGGTTATGTAAATGGCGCAAATGGCTATGTAAATGGCTATCAGGGCGGCACGGCCACGCGCTATCAGGCCGACTATGACGTGCGGCAGACGCACCCGTATGCGTCGGATGCCGCTGTGCGCTGAGCGCGGGAGACAGGCGGATGAAAGTACGCGGCTTCTTTTTGACCATGGGTGCGGGTGTTGTCGCCGGGGCTCTGGGCGCGATGATGCTGCCGAAAAACAGCGATGCCTACCGCCTGACGAAGCAGGCGGCCAAGGCCATCGAGGCAGAAACCGGAAAACTCGTGCAGACGATCACCAGTGCAATGGAATAACGGCAAACAGGGCTTCCCGTCCGGGAAGCCCTGTTTGTGATTTGCCAAAAAACGAAGCGGTCGGCACGTGGGCAGATGCAGATCACCGCTCCGGGTGGAGCGTGCGGGTTTGGGTCTGGATGGCAGCCAGGCGCGCCGCACGGCTGCGGCCGGTCAGCTCATGCACAAGGTAGTCCGGCGCGATACGCGCGACAAGCTCACGCACTGCGCCATCCGTCCACGGCTGGTGCTGGTCGATTTGCAGGATATGCCCGTAGCTTGCGGCAAACTGTTCCAGATAGTCGGTCGGGAAGTCTTCCGGCAGATGGCCGCAATTGGCCGCGACATACGCGCCGCTGAGCGACTGGTGCAGGTGTACCGCACGGATGGCCGTTTGCAGCGTACCGTGCGCGTCAAGCATTTTGTGGATATAGGCCGCGCCCTGCGCCTGTGTGCGCAGCGACAGCTCGGTGTTCATCAAATGCCCCGTGTCGAGCAGCAACCCCCGGTTGGGATACGCCACCGCGTCCAAAAGCCGCTGCGTCAGCGCAGGCTCGGTCAGCGTCAGCCCCGGCCACCACTGGTTCTCCATCAAAAACGCGAACCCTGCGTCGTGCGCAGGCAGCAGCCGATTGGCCAGCTCTGCCGCCGCGTCAATGACTTCCCGGCTCTCGTGCAGCCAGCGGTAGGTGTAATCTTCCCCGACGGAAACATCCGACACATGGAACACCACATACTGCGCGCCAAGCTGCTGCGCGCGCGCCAGATCATCCTGATAGTAACGCAGCAGATGCTCCGCACCCCAGCCGCCGTAAAACGCGCGCGCGGCCTCAAGTGAACCGAACTTGTGCCGAAGCGCCGTCTCGTCTTCGCGCCAGAAGTCCAGCCAGTCCGGGAAAAACGTCAGGTGGTAGCCGATCACAAGCTCCTGCGGCAGCCCGGCCGGGAACGCTTCGCCGCCCCAGATGGCCTCCAGCCCGTCGCAGCGCAGCGCGCGCAGCTCCTGCCGCAGCGCCGGCCAGCCGTCATATTCCACCAACGTGCCGCTGTCGAGCGGCAGGCTCATCAGCTCGTACATTTTGCCCCTCCCGAAAATCGATCTTGTGTCCGGAATGATTATACCACACCGAGCCAGGATGTCCAGAGGGTGATGATCGATTCAGACTGATCGGCAGCAAACGCAACAGCGCGTCGAAAGCACTTTTTTCGACGCGCTGTTGCTGTTTTTCAAACTATAATTACAGGCTCACTTCCATCCGGTGTCAGGATTTTTTCTGTTTGTAAGCCTGTTTTGCGGCGGTGATGATCGCGGTTTTGCTGACGCCATAGCGTTCAAGCAGTTCCAGCGCACTGCCGGAATGGCCGAAGCAGTCCTGCACACCAACCCGCACAACAGGAACCGGCTGATTCGCGCAAACAACTTCCGCAACTGCGCCACCCAATCCGCCGAGGACGTTGTGTTCTTCGGCCGTGACGATCGCGCCGGTCTGTTCCGCTGCCTTTCTGACAGCAGCTTCATCCAGCGGCTTGATGGTGTGCATATTGACCACACGAGCCTGAATGCCTTCTGCTGCAAGCTCGTTTGCGGCAGCAAGCGCGTCTGCCACGACAAGGCCGGTGGCAATGATGGTCAGATCCGTGCCCTCACGCAGTGTTACGGCCTTGCCAAGTTCAAAGTGATAGTCCGGCAGATCGGTCACCGTCTGCACCGGCAGCCGACCCAGCCGCAGATAGACCGGCCCCTGATACGCGGCAATGGCGCGAACCGCAGCGCGCGTTTCGTTCGCATCTGCCGGGCAGACGACTGTCATGTTGGGGATCGCGCGCATCAGGGCAATATCTTCGATGCACTGGTGCGTTGCACCATCTTCGCCCACGGACAGGCCTGCGTGTGTGCCGACGCATTTGACGTTTAAATTGGGATAACAGACGCTGTTGCGGATCTGGTCATAGCCACGGCCGGCCATAAACATTGCAAATGCGTGGACAAAGGGCACAAAGCCAAATGTCGAAAGTCCTGCCGCTGCGCCGATCATGTTGGCTTCGGCAATGCCCATGTTGAAAAACCGCTGCGGGTATTTTTGCCCGAACAGGCAGGACATGGTGCAGGTCGATACGTCGGCATCCAGCGCGACGATCTGTGGATCACAGCCAAGCTCGGCAAGTGCCTCGCCGTAGGCGTGTCTGGTTGCAATTTTTTCTGCCATAGCTTAACCCTCCAACTCGGCCTTGCGCCGATACAGTTCCGCAAATGCAGCGGCAAATTCCGCATCGTTCGGAACGCGGCCGTGCCACTTGTTCGTGTTCTCCATAAAGCTGACGCCCTTACCTTTTACGGTGTTGGCAACGATCATGCTGGGGCGGCCCGGTTCGGCCTTCGCCCGATCGAGCGCTTCCGACACGGCGCGCACATCATGCCCGTCTATGGACTGGACAAAGAAACCGAAATCTTTGAATTTCGCTTCCAGATCACCGGTGTCGAGAACTTCGCTGATGCGGCCATCGAGCTGGACTTTGTTGGAATCCACGATACCAATGAGATTGTCTACGCCATGCGCACCGGCATACAGGCAAGCTTCCCAGAACTGCCCCTCCTGGATTTCGCCATCGCCCATAATGGCATAAACCGTACTGGGCAGGCCGGCGAGTTTTGCGGCCATGGCCATACCGAGAGCAGCAGAGAAGCCCTGACCGAGCGAACCGGTCGACATATCCACGCCGGGAACGTGGCGCATTTCTGCGTGGCCGGACAGCTGGCCGTCGAGTTTGCGAAATTCACTGAGCCGCTCGACCGGGAAAAAGCCGCGCAGTGCGAGCGTGGGGTACAGCGCAACGGTGCAATGTCCCTTGGAGAGTACGAAACGGTCGCGTTCCGGCCAGTCCGGCTGCTCCGGACGCAGGTGCATCTTATCAAAATAGAGTACCGCCATAAGCTCTGCCATGGAGAATGCTCCGCCAATGTGCCCAGACCGACTGTTTTGTACCATCTTTAATCCGGTGATCCGGATGGTTTGGGCTTGCAGCGCCAGTTCCCTTTCGCGGGTGTCTGTCATCAAAGAAATCGTCCCTTTCTATTTAAAGTGTAGTTACTATAACGGTTTAGTAACTTTCGGGTCGGATTATAGCACGGAACGAAGCGATGCGCAATTGTCAAACTTGAAAAAAGAAATAATTGTGCATTATGGCCAAAAAATCAGGTCGTTTTTTGGTGTTGACAAATAATGCAGGCGGTACTATACTGTACTCAACCGATAAAGTAAACGGAGGAAACAAAAATGAGAGAAATTCCTGCAAAAGAGCTGTCTTTGGAGAGCTTCGACAAGTACGGTGCTTTTTCGAATCTGATCGATCCCGATAAAGTATCTGTTGGCCCTGCTATTCACGAGTTCTTCTGTGACCAGCTGGTGTATAACACCGCGTCTTCGTCGCCTGTCGGCATTTCGACTTCCCGTGTGATGAAGCGCCCGGTGGTCGTCGACACCACAGAGATCCATCGTAATTGCGGCGAGGTTGTCCTGCCGCTCGACGGAGACATTTATATCCACGTCGGCCCCAGATCCGACATCGACGATCCCCCCTTTGAAAAGTTTGAGCTGTTCCGCGTACCGAAGGGCACAGCAGTCTATATGCGTCCGGGAACCTGGCACTTTGCCGCATTCCCCTGCACACAGGATGTTGTGAACGTGATGGTTCTCCTGCCGGAGCGCACGTATGCAAATGACTGCATCGTTGCACATATCCCTGAAGAGCGTCAAATCAAGCTTGCAGACTAAATTGTAAACTGTAACGCAGAGAGGTGCTGCCCATGAGTCAACTCGTTTTGGAGCTGAATGGTATATCCAAGTCCTTCCCGGGTGTCAAAGCGTTGGATGGAATGCAGCTGAAAATTTTTGCCGGCGAGGTTCATGCCTTAATGGGCGAAAATGGTGCAGGAAAGTCGACGCTGATGAATATCATCAACGGCTCTTATCAAAAAGACAGCGGAGAAATCCGCATAGACGGAGCGCCTGTTGAGATCCATTCCATCCGGGATGCGGCTGCTCTTGGCATATCGATGATCCACCAGGAGCTAAACTACGTTCCTGCCCTGAGCGTGGCAGACAATATCTTTCTCGGCAAGGAATTCGTGCAGGGTCAGTGGTTGAAAAAGCAAAAAATGCTTACATTCACAAAAGACCTGCTCGATGAGATGGAGATCCAACTGAATCCGACAAGCAAGATGTGCGACCTGAGCGTTTCGCAGCAGCAAATGGTCGAGATCGCGCGTGCCGTCTCCAACAATGCGCGTGTGCTTATCATGGATGAGCCGACTTCCGCCATTACATCGGAAGAAGTTCGCGTCTTGTTTAAGATCATCGAAAAGCTTCGTGAAAAAGGCGTCGCGATCATTTATATCACGCACAAAATGGACGAAGTGTTCCAAATCGCTGACCGCGTAACGGTCATGCGCGACGGCTGCTACATCAACAGTCTTCCGCGCGAACAGGTTACGGAGTCCGAACTCATCTCCATGATGGTCGGCCGTAAGATCGGCGATATGTTCCCAAAGTCCAACACACCGACGCAAGAAGCGCTGTTCCAGGTCGAGCATCTGTCCGGCGGGCGCTTCACGGACATCAGTTTCACGCTCAATCGCGGAGAAATTCTGGGTGTGGCCGGTTTGATGGGTGCAGGACGCACGGAGATCATGCGCGCGATTTTTGGTCTTGACCCGCTCAACGATGGGACGATCCGCCTGAAGGGAAAGCAGCTGCACATCCGCAACAGCCGGGATGCTTTGAATCAGGGCATCGGCTATGTCAGTGAAGATCGCCGTTCGGTCGGACTGGTGCTTGGCATGACTGTGCGCGAAAACATAACCATGTCAAATTTGCGCAGCTATTGCAGGCACGGATGGATTCGCAGCCGCGAGGAAAAACGGGTCGCGGAAGCGCAAATTCATGAGTTTGCCATCAAAACGCCCAGCGCAGAGCAGATCGCTGCCAACCTTTCCGGCGGCAACCAGCAGAAGATCGTCCTGGCAAAGACGCTGTTGTGTCTGCCGGAAGTCATCATTCTGGATGAGCCGACCCGCGGTATTGACGTAGGCGCGAAAGCGGAGATTCACAAAATGATCTCCGAGCTTGCACAGCAAGGCAAAGGCGTGATCCTGATCTCTTCCGAAATGCCCGAGATCTTAGGCATGAGTGATCGGATCGTGGTGATCCACGAAGGGAAGAAAAAAGGTGAGCTTCTGCGAAAAGACGCTTCCCAGCAGGCAATTATGGAAATGATGCTGGCATAAAGAGAGGGTTTTACATGGATATGAAGAAAACAGAGTCTGCCCTGCTGTACGCAAAACCGCGCACAGCGAAGGAATTGTTCGAAAAATATGCAATCGTAATCGCATTTTTACTGCTGCTTATCGTCATCAGTATTTTGCGTCCGTCATTTCTTACGCCGTCAAACCTGATCCTTGTTCTGAATCAGACCTCGATCAACGGCATTCTGGCCGTTGGAATCACCTATGTCCTGATTACAGGCGGCATTGATATCTCCATCGGCTCTGTGGTCGGACTGGCCGGTGTCATTTCGGCAATGGTCGTCAAGGCCGGAGCGCCGGTCGCAGTCGGGTTCGCGTGCGGCATTTTGTCCGGTGTGCTGGTCGGCGCAATCATTGGTGCGCTTGTCACCAAAGGAAAGCTTGCGCCCTATATCGTGACGCTCGGCTTTTTGACGATCATTCGCGGTGTTGCGCTGCTGATCGCAGGTGGCCGTCCGATCTCCAGTCTGGGCGATACCTACGGATGGATCGGAAACCATAATGTATTCGGTTTGATTCCGTGTCCTGTCATTATCTTCCTGTGTGTTGTCTTGATCGGGCATCTGGTTTTGGCACATCTTCGTATCGGACGTTATGTCTATGCGGTTGGCGGCAACTCCAACGCTGCCGAAGCCTGCGGCATCAGCCCCAATAAGGTCAAAATGTTCGTTCACGTTGTCAGCGGCTGCTGCGCGGGACTTGCGGGCGTGATCCTCTCTTCACGCGTTATCACCGGTCATCCCGGTGCAGGCGAAGGCTATGAACTCGACGCGATCGCCTCTGCCGTTGTCGGCGGGACAAGCCTGTCCGGTGGTACCGGTGGCATCCCGGGAACGGTCGTCGGTGCGCTTATCATTGCCGTCATCGCAAATGGCCTTGACTTGCTCGGCGTTTCCTCGTACTGGCAGGACATCGTAAAAGGCTCGATCATCGTTGTAGCTGTTCTTCTTGACCGAAACAAGAAGCGGCAATAAATTATTCTCAAAAAAGAAAGGAATCCAGATCATGAAAAAGACAATTCGCAGCGTGATCCTTCTCATTCTGGCACTCAGTATGCTGTTGGCCCTGACGGCCTGCAGCGGCGCGCAGAAGAGCGACAAAGTGAAAATCGGCGTGACCCTGATGGACTTCAGCACAGAGTTTGGTATCGGTTTGAAAGATTATATGACCGCAAAGGCCGAAGCAATGGGCGATGTGGAACTGACCATTGTCGATGCCGGCGGCGATGCTGCCAAGCAGCTTCAGCAGGTCGAGACTTTCATTTCGCAAAAGGTTGATGCCATCGTCATGCAGCCGCAGGAACAGGAAGCCTGCAGCCCGGCCATCGACAAAGCAAAAGCAGCCGGTATCCCCATTGTCAACTGCAACTCTCTGACGGTCAGTGAGCCGGACGCGTATGTCGGCAGCAATGACAGCGAGTCTGCTGAGATCGCCATGACCTTTATTGCCGAACAGCTCGGCGGCAAGGGTAACGTTCTGATGATGCACGGTCACCCCGGCCAGACAGCTGAGGTCAAGCGCACTGAGGGTGCAAAGGACGTTCTGGCGAAGAACCCCGAAATGACGCTGCTCGACGAGCAGACGGCAGACTGGGATCGCGCAGAGGCCATGACTCTGATGGAGAACTGGATTCAGGCGCACGGTGACAGCATTGATGCCGTCTTTGCGCAGAACGATGAAATGGCGCTGGGCGCTCTGAACGCGCTGGTGCAGGCCGGCAAGAAGGATCAGGTTCTGGTCGTCGGTGTGGATGCCATTGACGATGCACTCCAGTCCGTCAAGGAAGGCAAAATGGACGCGACCGTATATCAGGACTGCAAGGGTCAGGCCGAAGGCTCGATCGAGGCCGCATATAAGCTTGCCAAGGGCGAGAGCGTTGACAAGGAGATCCTCATCCCCTTCATTCTGGTCACGACGGAAAACGTCGATGAATATCTGAAATAAGATAACGAGGAATTTGCATGAGCATCTATAAGAAATTTGCATATGACCTGCGTCTGGACGGAAAGGTTGCTGTCGTTACAGGCGGGACGAGTGGGATCGGTCTGGAAACCGCGAAAATGCTCGCCTACAAGGGCGCGACTGTGGTCATCTTTGGCCGTAATCCGAAGATCCATGAGATTGCCGAACAGGTCGGCCCCAAGGCGTTTGGCATTCAGGTGGACATCACCCAGACCGCGCAGATCGAAACAGCCGTCGATCAGATCATCAAGACAAACGGCTCGATCGACATTCTGGTCAACTGCGCGGGAATCGGCTCTGGAAAACCGGCAGAGGATATTTCCGAAGAAGAGTTCATGAATGTCCTGAACGTGAATCTCAAATCCGCATTTATGGTGGCACAGTGTGTCGGACGAACCATGCTGGAATCCGGACACGGCGGCCGCATCATCAATGTAGCCTCGGATGCCGGTGTCGTTGCTTTGCAGGATCACATTGCCTATTCTGCCAGCAAGGCCGGGTTGATCTCGGTGACACGGACGCTGGCTCTGGAGTGGGGTCCATATGGCATCACCTGCAATGCAGTTTCGCCGTGTGTCGTGATGACGCCCATGTCCAAGGCCTATTGGGTCGGCGAAAAGGCAGAAAAACATCTGGCGCAGATCCCCGTCGGGCGCTTCCTGGAGATGGATGAGGTAGCAGCCTGTATTGCGTATCTTGCCAGTGATGGTGCGCAAATGATAAACGGGCAGAACATTGTGATCGACGGCGGATATACGGCTGTCTGATCGTGTAAAAGCACGCCCAGTATAAACAAAGCTCCCATCCATCTGCGCCCAGCAGACCGGATGGGAGCTTTTACAATTTCTTTTGCAGAAAGATTGATTTTTAAGAAAAATTTCGTTATAATTTTTGAGAAATCGCGATAAATGAATCAGCCGTATTGGAATAATTGGAGAAACGAATTTGAAGAATACTGTTACGTTAAAAGATGTTGCTAAGCTGGCTGGCGTTTCGACGGCTGCCGTATCGAAAGCGCTGCGCGGAGAAAAAGACATTGGCCCGGAAACGCGCGCAAAAATTGAAAAAATCGCCGATTCGCTGGGCTATTGCCCCAATAACCTTGCGATCTATCTTCGCACCGGCAGCATCAAGGCCATTGGTGTCTTAATGCCAGACAATTTCAACCACTACAATGCGCTCGTGCTGCAAGGTGTAGAGGAAAAAGCGAAGGAATATGGCTATAATGTTATCATCGGCAACACCTCCTGCGACCATGCAATTGAAAAGGAATTGCTCAAATCGTTTATCTCCATGAAAGTCTCCGGCATTCTTACGATTCCGTCGTGGCTGGATAATTATAAAAACATCCCCGTTCCGCTCGTCTTTATGTCCCGCTTTCCGTATATGGAGCCTTACGCCAGCAAAATGCACGCCATATTGCGAACGAACGATGTGCAGTACATTGTTAACGATGACTTTGCCGGTGAGTATATTGCGACGGAGCATCTGCTTCGCCGCGGATTTGAGCATCCCTATCTCATCATTGGCAGCACCGACCCGGATTCCGCCGAAGGCGTGATGAACCTGACGCGAAAAGACGGATACAAAAAAGCACTGTCTGATTTTGGCGTTCCCTTTTCTGAGGATCATGTGTTGGAAGGCATCCGCAGCGCACACGAAAGCTACAGCGCAGTGACCAATCTGATCAAAAACAGCACCGGGCGCATCGGCCTGTGCATGAATATGGATCATCTTGCGCTGGCCGCTATTTCAGCTGCGCATGATTGCGGTGCAAAAATTCCGGAACAGGTCGCGCTGGTCGGTTATGACGATATCGAATCCGCAAAATATATGACACCGGCTCTGACCACCATCCGGCAATCAAAATATGCCATTGGTTCGCAGGCCGCCATGCAGGTCATCAGCGCACGCGACGGTGCAGCTCCCTGGCACAAGGTTGTCAAGCCGTCACTTGTGATCCGGCAAACGACCTGACAGGTGCCGAGGCTGCATCCTCGCGCTGCCATCAGGTCGCAGCGTCTGTCCCCTGCCCTGCCGGGTGCAGCGGCGATGGGCAGAACGTGTCGATAAAAAATCGCCGTTGCCCTCTTGACAGCGCCGCCCAGCTGTGCTATTATAATAAAGCTCTTTGAGAGTATCCTATCGCGGGATAGAGCAGTTCGGTAGCTCGTCGGGCTCATAACCCGGAGGTCGGGGGTTCAAATCCCTCTCCCGCAACCACGTCGCTGCGGACTTCATATCGTTCGCAGCGACTTTTCTTTTTTCAAAATCAAAGTCACTTCTCATTCATTTCGTCGCAGCTCCTCTCCAAATCGAACCCGCTTCGCTGGGCTTCGATTTGGTTTTTGGGGTCTACGTTTTTTCTATTCACAGTGGTCAGTCGTTTCGACTGGCTGCTTTTTTCATTCCGGGTTATGAGGCCGACGAGCGGGCTCGTTCGGTCAGCGCAGAAAAAACAGCCCAGTGGGCTGTTTTTACTAGCGGTGTCGCCCAAAGTGCGAGCGAGCCGAGCCGAACAGGCGACTGCTCGCGACTCACGACGGCGACCGGCGCGAAGCGATAACCCGGAGGTCGGAGGTTCAAATCCCTCTCCCGCAACCAAATCCACCCTACGATAGTCTGGAATTGTGGGTTTTAATTCGCCTCTTTTTTACCTGCTAAATTCTCAATAAAGCTTTAATCCTTTCATTCGTCTCATTGCAGCCGGATGAATTTCATGGTAAAAAGAAGCGTTTCATCATCAGCCAAATTCGATTTATGTATGTTTTATGGAATAATTGCAGATTGGGTTTGTTTGTGATATGATACAAACAGCAATAGTGAAACAGCATAAGAGGTGCCTAATAATGGCTATTCACAATAAATCGCACAGCAATCATGCCCTCATGTCATTGAATAAAATGCGTAAAGACAACAGCATGAAACAGAAAAGCGAAAAGGACTTTGAAATCCCGGATAAAGTCAATGTTCTTCATTGTATTATGGACTGTTGTGATTTTCTCAAAGATTTACCAGACGAGTCCGTGCAACTGATTTGCATTGAT
The DNA here is from genome assembly GCA_964434135.1 of uncultured Oscillospiraceae bacterium. Classification (GTDB taxonomy): domain Bacteria; phylum Bacillota; class Clostridia; order Oscillospirales; family Oscillospiraceae; genus CAG-170. The sequence goes on along the minus strand of CAYSTN010000001.1, from coordinate 47,887 downwards.
CCTCCGTATAATCTCGAACTTGCGGGTTGGGATATTTATGATAACTATATTGAATGGGCTGCAAAATGGCTTGACGAAGCATACAGAGTGCTTTCTAAAAACGGAAATATGGTTATTTTTGGCGGCATTCAGTTTAGGGACGCAAAATCCGGCGATTTGATTGATATTATTCAGTATATTCGCCATCACACCAACTTCAAACTCATCAATACCATTATCTGGTATTACAAAAATGGTATGTCTGCCCACAGGTATTTCGCGAACCGTCATGAAGAAGCGATTTGGTTGGCAAAAACCAACGATTACTATTTTGATTTGGATGCTGTTCGAGTGCCGTATTCGGAAGAAGATTTGCTGCTTGCTTTAAAGGACAAGCGGTTAAATCCGGAAAACACTCGAAAAGGGAAAAACCCAACCAATGTATGGCAGATCGGCAGACTGAACGGAAATAGCAAAGAACGGGTTGGTCATCCCACACAAAAACCGGTTGCCATTATCGAACGGTTTGTGAAAGCTCTTTCTTATCCCGGTTCCACCGTCCTTGATTTTTTCGCCGGAAGTGGTACGGTTGGCAGAGTATGCATAAAAGAGGGGCGACATTGTATTATGTGTGACAATGACCCTGCGTCGATAGACTTTTTCAACAAACACCTTGAACTTATGAGAAACCTGGGACAATGTGCTGAATACAGAAAATCAGAAAGTATAGGCGATTTTTTTAACGTTGAATAAGGGGGTATACCAGTGAAAAAGGGTCAGTCGAGCAGATTAACAGCACAACAAAAAGAGGGACAGGGATCTATTACAATTTTCCACAAGGATGCTCAATTTCACGACAAGGAAGTTGGAAACACTTCTTTTTTGGTAATCAATCAGCTGAAATATGAATTTCCCATGTTGAAATTTCGATACCGAAAGGATTTATCAAAGAAAGAAATCAATGCGGCACTCCAAAAAGTAGATGCTTATCTCGGGCAAACGCTGTTTGTTGAGAGTGCGAGCATTAGACCGGACGGCGGCATTATTGAAGTGCAGGATGATCAGGGAAATTGGCGTGTTGTGTTAGTGTCCGAAGCGAAACACCAAGGAAAAGATATTGAAAACATTCGAGCCGGAAAACTTGTTGGTAAAAGGAACAACCACGACCTCATGGCAGCAGGCAACGCAATCGAAAGAGCATATAAGAATATAAGTGAGATTGCGAACTTTATGTTGGCAGAGCAGTATTTTCCGTATGTTCTATTCTTAGAGGGTTCCAATTTCCTAACGCAAAATGTCACAGTTACACGACCTGATGGCAGGGTGGTCACTCTAATTTATAACGACGGAACATTGAATAGACTGGATAGATTGACCGCTGCGAATTACGGTATGCCTATCAATACAAATCTGTGTAAAAACCGATTTGTGAAATGCGGTGGTGCAACAATTATGTTGCAGGCTGCTTCAATATATACCAAGGGCGAAGGCGGTCATTGGAACGACAATGATATGATTATGGTTATGCTTGAAGTTGCACGAACTTCTTTGAAAATGTTAGGCAGTGACCTTTTCGATCAGATTAGCAAGCAAACAATCATTTGGGAGCGCGAAAGGTAATGGCTGCAAAGGTATATACATTCCACATTACTTACGACGGTCTGGAAGATCGAATCTGGCGCAAGGTCGAAGTGTCCTCCAATTACCGCTTGGATCAACTGGGATATATGATTCTGTCGGCATTTGATACACTGGCCTACCATCTGTTTGCGTTCTTTTATAACGACAGAGAATATGAAATCCCGGACGAGGATGCAACGTATGCGCTGATCGATATGGCCGATTTCAGACTGCATCAGCTGGGGCTGAAGATCGGCGACCGCATTCGGATGGAATATGATTATGGTACAACGCAGACCTTCTGGATCGAGCTGATCGGAATGGAAGATATGAAGCGCGGCTGGGGCAGGCGGTATCCATATATTTTGGATGGTGCAGGCCGCGGTATTCTTGATGACCTTCCCAGTGAAACATTGATAGAACTGGTGGAGCAGATCGATCGCAACGGTCAGACTGATAAGCCGATCTATTATCAGGAAAGCAGGCTGCCCTGGGATTATCGCTGGTTCGATCCGGACTACATGAATGTATTCTTGAAAGGCAAGATTGAGCAGATCGAAGAAGGATACGCACCGTTCTGGAACCCGGCGTGATCTCTTCCGTCTATCAGTACATGAATCTGAAATACCTAGCGCTGGTTTTCGAGGATATCCCTATTACCGGCTGACCGCATTTAGCCGGTGGGAACTTTTTTGCGCATCGATCTTGACAGTGCCACTGGAGCAGCAGGGTTCGGATGATTTTTCAGAGCCGCATCTCACACTTCCAAACGAAAACACCGTTGCGCTCCCGGTAACCACAGGGAGCGCAACGGATATGCAGCATTATTTGTTTGTATGCGCTTTCGATAAGCAGGTGTTTTCCCCGCTCATCATTCCGAGTCAATGATTGCCCTGCTTTTGCATCAACAGGCGCTCTAACAGTGCCTTCTCTATTTTGCTATCTTCACCATTTGTTTGTTCCTCTATCCCGCTTTTCTTTTTCAGGATCGTTTCGCGCATCCAGATCGTTCCTAGATAAGCCACTCGCTTCTCTGCGCGGAATAATGTTTCCGCGATATCATAATCCGATAAGGCGTCCTGCACGCGTGCGAGGTTGCGGAACCCAGCCTGTGCATCATCCGGCTTTTCAAGCGCTTCTTTGTGAATCAGGGCATCTTTGGCCAAACCGGAAATATAATACAGGTAGCCGATGGAAGTGCTTGGCTGTTCCTGCGCCGTTGCTGTCGCACCGATTGCCGCATAATGTATCACTTTTTCGTATTTGCCCTGTTCCAGATACATATCGGCAAGTTTTAAACAGCATTGTGGCGCAACCGCAACTGTTTTGATGCCGTCTTCAAGCGTATCAATTGCTTCCGCAATTTGGTTTTTAATCATCTTTAATTCTGCATCTGCGACCCATGCCCGTTCGTCACAAAGATTCGACTGTTTATAGGCTTCTGCCAGATCAAGCGCGGCTTTGTACGTCGTCTCCTTTTCCGCTTCTTGTTCCGTAGAATACCGCGCTTTCAGATAATCAATTGTAAAGGTAAAAGCTCTCCAGTTCCACATCTGTTTGGGAATACCCTGTAATCTCTCGTAAGCTTTTTTGCACGCATCCCATTTGACGGATTCTCCGCCAAATCGTATCACGTCTGCAAGAAGATCCACATTTTGCGGATACCGTTTTGTACCCAAAATGGCAACCTTAAGAGCCAGTGCGGGCAGCCTTTTCCTTGCATATTCTGAGCAGAGATTATGGTACTCGTCCGCCAACCCTGCAATACTCTTTTTGTCGTTTTCATCTTCTATAAGGGATGCTACGATATCCCGCGGAAGCCGCTCCGATTCTGCTGTTTCGGGGTTCCATTCTCTCATCTTGTCGTTTGCATCTGATATGGAATAGATAATGGCACCACGTCCGGTCACCGTATTATCCATTTTCTGGGCTGCATCGATCTCTGCTTCGTTCGTTTTAACCTCGTCGGTTGCATAGAATTGCGCCTCTTGCTCAGTTTTTTTATTGTTGGGCTTTGACATAGTCTTTCATCCTTTCCTTGTAGTTTATAATTCCTTGGCTCACCCGATGTCTATCAAAATTCTATTTCGGGAACACTTAGTATCCGTATTCCGTTTCCTTTTTCCTGTATATCTACATTATTCTGCAGTTTCGTATCTTTATTTGTGATATCATTTTTTTCAGGAATCTTTTCCTGCTTCTCCTCTCTTTCCCCTACCACAATCTTGCTGTCTAGACTTCTGCCATGATCCCTATGAATTGTGAGTCTTACAGGTTCTTCTGCCGGGCATTCAATCCAGTGATATGGTTTCTCCGTGATGCCGTCTGCAGATGCCGGGTCAAATAGTTTTTCCCATATATACAGCGTATCTCGCATTTCAGGTGGCTGTCCATTGCGCCATGTGATCGTTCCAATGGAAAAACTGCACGTATTGTACCCGGACGGATCTGCAAATGATCCACCCACACAGATTTGGTGCTGGATAGAATTATTATTCAAAAATCTTGTCACGATCTTCGATCGTCCCGGCTTGTGACTGTGCCCGCAAAGATAGATTTGGGATTGATTGCACGCCGATGCAAAATTTGCTTCTCTTTGTTGTGCTTCTTCGGAAAAAGCTTCAATCGAGCGATGTCCAAAAAGAATAACGATCGGTGCCCCCTCAACTTTTTTGATCTCCTCTTCAGCGCTTTTTCTTGCTTCTTCACTAATAAAGCAAAGCTGTTTTTCGTCTTTTGCAACATTGCCTTCAATCAGTTCTTTTTGCCCCGCGCAGTATTGTTCATAAATCTCCCGCGCTTTTTGGAAATCGAAGCGCCTGTGCGCATCCATGAACCCAGAGTATTGCTCTGCCAGTTCCTGCTGGATGACATCTTTTGCTCTGAGTTGTCCTGCAAGCAATTCCGTATTGATACCAATAAACCGTACTGGATCTGGTGTGTATTGCCCAGGAAGCTTGAAAATATTGTATTCATACGGATACGCACTGCTTAGTCCCTGTGCTTTACTTTTTTCTACGAAAATCCTATATGGCCGAAATGCGTGTGTTGTCATCAAGTCATACTCGGATGCAGACGAGTCCATGAATTCCGTTTTACACTTTTCCGCAAGTTCAGGCAAAATCTCTGGCCGATAGAGATCGGCGTCTTCTATTGCGGCGTTCCGATTCAGGTCATGGTTTCCCGGGCAGGTGAACAGGCGATCCATACTTTCACCTGTTTCCCATCCCCAGTTGCTTGCATTGCTGCAAATACTGTATATATCCGAAAGAAAGGCATCGACTTTTTCATCATATTTCCCTTGATAGGAAAAATCGCCCGTCACGACAATGCAGTCAACGTGTTTTTTGCTTACCACCGTCTCAATTTTATGACGAAGCTCGTCATGCAGTTTCTCATTCTCCGGTGTATTGCTATAGTGTATATCTGACAAATGTAACCAGCGAAAATATTTGGGTGGCATATCCACGCGTTCCCCGTCATTTCTGTAGCCCATGCTTCAACCTCCCAGTTTCTCTCTATAGAATGCTTGCCCTTCGAACGGGCGCTTTCGATCTATTTCTCGTCAGAAAACCGTTCATAAACGACAGATTTCTCACGCATTTTCTCAGCAAGTCTTCCCGTGCATACTTCCGGACTCATCCGCCACCTCCAGTTTTCTCCTATCGTTGCGGGTGTGTTGATCCGTGCCTCATTTCCCAGATGGAGCCAATCCTGCATTGGGATCACAGCCCAGTTTGCAGCAGAAGACAGCGCCAACGCAATAAACAGATCCACACATCTGTCTTTATCAGCTCCCTCGCACATCAGATAGGTCTTTGCATATCGCAGTGACTCCGACGATACATTCTCGAGCCACCCCAGCGTTGTCTCATTATCATGTGTTCCCGTATAAACCACACAGTTTCTTGGATACTTGAACGGAATATAATCGCTCGTTTCCCGGGAATCGAACGCGAACTGGATGATTTTCATTCCCGGGAATCCGCTGTAGGATAGCAGTTCTTTGACTTCCTGCGTCAAAAATCCGAGGTCTTCTGCAATGATCTGTCCAGTGGGAAACGCGCGTTTGATCGCAGCAATGAACGCTTTCCCGGGACCGTCTACCCACGTTCCATTTCTGGCTGTATCCTCGCCATAGGGAACCGCATAATAACGTTCAAAGCCCCTGAAATGGTCAATGCGGATCGCGTCAAATAATTCCAAAGAGGCGCGCAGCCGGTTCAGCCACCATTGATACCCGTCATCTCCCATCACATCCCAACGATACAATGGATTCCCCCACAGTTGCCCATCTGCCGTAAATGCATCCGGCGGACATCCGGCGACTGCTGTTGGCTGGCACTGTTCATCGAGCTGGAACAGTCCCGGATTCGCCCATGTGTCTGCCGAATCCATGGCAACATAAATCGGAATGTCCCCAACAATGCTTACCCCGCGTTCTTTGGCATAGCGCGCAAGCTTCTTCCATTGCGCAAAGAACAACATTTGAAGAAAAATATAGTATTCGACCTTTTCCTGTAGTTCTTTTCTCTTCTTTTCAAGCGCACGCTCATCGCGCATCCGCAGCGGTATTGGCCACTGCGTCCAAGGCACGCCCTGCTGCTCGTCTTTGATCGCCATGAACAAGGCGTAGTCATGTACCCACTCATGTTCTGCACAAAATGCCCGCAATTGCTCCTCTGCACGAAAGCGCTTGAAGGCTTTTCGCAAAATGCTGTAACGAAGCCGATACTGTTTTGCGTAATCGATCTTGGTATCATATTCTGCCACATCCAAATCGGAGCAGTCTTCTTTGCAAAGCAAGCCTTCTTCGCAAAGCATCTCCAGATCAATGAAATATGGATTGCCCGCAAAGGCTGAAAAACTCTGATAGGGACTATCTGCATAGCTTGTAGGGCCGATCGGCAAAACCTGCCACAAGCGTTGACCGGCTCGATGTAAAAAGTCTATCCAATCATAGGCCGCCTTTCCCAGCGTTCCAATTCCATACGAGGAAGGAAGACTGAAAACAGGCAGCAGCACTCCGCAACATCTGTCCATATGCGACGATTCCTTTCCACTGTGTACCAAGGTCAAAACCAGACTCAAGCCGAATTGCCTTTGCACAGCTCATCAAACTTAACGCAGGCTCTTGCTTTTGAAGTTTTTTTCACAATGCTCAAAACATTTTTACATTATGAGGCTGCTTTCTGATGGTGCGATCGGAAAGCAGCCTCATACTTATATCAAGTCTTTTGCCGCTCTAATACAAATTGAATGTGACCGATTCTTGGAATCAGGATTTTCGGGTTACGCGAACGCCATCAATATGCACCGTTGTTCCCCCTGGAGACGAACAATAGAAACCAATATCAAAGCTTCCTGTTGTAACCGCAACATTTTCTTCTTTCACCAGCACCCAGCCGCTTCCGCTTGCCGGCATATCGCGGTATCTTGCATCTCCTCCGTATCCGGTTATCTCCATTCTTGCGATCGTCGGTGCGGTATTGCTGATTTTCACCCATGCCTCGATGTCATATGTTCCATTTACAAGGCTGATTTCTTGATGGATGCTCTGCTGGTAAGCATCTGCACTATAGAAATATGCTCTGCTGTCACCCTCTTTTGCTGATTCCGGTGGATTTGTGCCCGAGCCGGAGTCCACGCCAAAGGCTAACGCCTGTCCTTCCGGATGCCATTGTGTCCACGCAGAATCAAACGCTGTCCGTTCGAAGCCGCCATTATCCACAATTGGGTTTGTATTGCTCGTACCGGAAATATTAACTTCAAGTTTGTCAAGATTCACGCAGCCTGTATTACCTGATTCATACCGGTATGCAATTACATTCCGCCCCTTGGTCAATGTGAGCAATTGAACCTGATCTTGCCAGGCATTCCAGTTGTCTCCATTGCTTGCAAAGTTGACCGGCGCAATGAATGTATTGTTGATATAAAGATTCAGGTTCTTCATACTTCCGGTCGCGTTGCAGAAGCGAAGCGTCGATGTATACTGTCCGTCAGCCGGAACCGTAACTGCAAACTCCACTCCGGCTCCAACGCTTTCCATTCCATCCACGAAACCATCACCGCTATAATTCCAGTGATTCTGATTCGTTTTTGCACTTCCCCAAAGCGCTGCGTTTTCGGCTTCCACTGTAATTTGGGTCGGTGCAAACGGAAGCGACAGATGATCCAGATTTACACTTCCACTGCTGCCCGCAGCTGTATCATACTTCACCGTAATCGCATTTTTTCCTGCTGCAAGCTCCAGCTGCTTACTGGCCGTGTTCCATGTGTTCCAATCAGCTGTTTGGGGCATATCCAGATTCCCGGCAAATTCGCCATTCACATAAACAGACAGAGATTGTTCGCTGCCCGAGCCATTTGAATAACGGAACACCGCTTGATACACGCCAGCGTTTGTGACTTTCGTGTAGAATGTAACCGCCGCGCCATCTGCGGTCAAATGGTCAACAAAGCCATCACCCGAGTACCCGGTATGATTCGTTGCGCGCATAGCTTTCGTATCGACGCTGTTGCCGGAAAGGGACGCGTCTTCTGCTTCAAAGAGCTGTGACGTTGCAGACACCGTTGTATTGCCGCTGATTGCGAAACCGGACGTTGTGCTTGCACCAGCAGTCGTTTTAATATAGGTCACTTCGCCATAAATATCTTTTCCGACGCACCAACCTTCACCTGCTGCTTTTTTCAGCGCATCGAGTGTGCTGTATTGCGTCATAGCAGAATTGTTTTTCCGAACAGCAGTTGCCGCTTGCCCATGCACCGCAAGACAGTACGAATCAAGCGCCGGTGAATAAGTCCCCTGCTTGCCGGCAACGGTAACAGAAGTTATCTGTTCCGTCTTTGATGCAGAAATTTCCTGTGAGAAATAGACACCGGATTCATATTGATACGTGCTTCCGTCATCATCATAGTAGTCAAAGCTTGTCGTCTGCGTACCGGGGAAAATGTCAACCGTGACCGTATTCACATCGGATTCGCCGACATAGTTCTGAACGTTTTGTGTTGGAATGATTGCCCCGGATTTTACAAACATCGGCAGATCTGTCCATTGCTCAGAGTTGATGCTGTACGGGATATACTGACCGCCCGCGTACTGCGTGCCCCTGTTATAATCTGTCCAAGTACCAGCCGGCAGGTAGATCCACTTTACCGACTGGCCTCTCTCAGTAACAGGCGCTACAAGGATCGAGTCGCCAAACATCCAGGCATCGGAATAATCCGCGACGTTTGAATCATTTGGATAATCAAACAAAAGCGGGCGAATCAGCCCCAGGCCAGTCTCATACGCCATTCGTTCATAGGAATACAGATACGGCAGCAGTGAATAGCGTTGATGGATCGCCGCTTTGACCGCTTCTTCTGCTGTGCTGCCATAATACCACGGCTGTCGCTGCTGATTATACTGACCATGCACACGGAAGACCGGCGTAACCGACGCGAACTGAAGCCATCTGGTATATAATTCCGGGCTCGGATTTGCAATAACGCCTACATTTTGATTGAATCCGCCTCCATCAGAACCCCATTTGGGCTGACCATTTATCACCGTAGAAAGCAAGGTAGCCTTCTGTTCGTTTAGACCCGCTCCCCACGATACGCTTTCTCCTTTGTAAAACTGCGCTGCAACATCCCCAGACCAAATCGAAGTCGCATATCTCTGCGTTCCCGGGTAATAATTGCGTCCTGTCTGCCAAACACGGACGGCATCATTCGTGTACGATCGCTGTCCTTCATACATTGCCTGCGAAATATGCAGCGTTGTGTAATTGCCAAACAGATATTCCGCGCCATTGGAAGACACCTTGTCCGTTTCATCATTCCACCAGCCCACAATGCCCTTGTCAAATGCATCCTGCGAGTGGCTCCACCACCATGTCCGCTGGTCAGCCTGATACGGATCGATGCTCTGTACGGTTACCGGAACAAAATAGTCCAGGTAACTGTTGTGGCCTGGGTAATAGAAACCATGACTCTGTGCATACGCGCCTTGCTCTGTCTGCGTACCGTCTTCCAGGGTCGTAACGACTCGGGGCTTCGTGATTCCGATCATCTTAATGCCCTTCGCGGCCATTGTCTGTTTCAGCGTATTGTTTGACACAGATGGGAAATTGTCTGTGTTCCATCTAAACTCGCCGTAATGATCCTCACCATACTCTTTCCAGTCGTAATCAAAGGCATATCCATCAATGGGGATATTCTTTGCGCGATATGTATCTACCATCTGGGTAAATTCGCTCTCATTGATGCCCCATTCAAAATTGGAAAAGCCTAACGACCACTTTGGCATCATGGGTGAAGTTCCCGTTATTTTGGAAAATGCAGTCATGATATCCGTGGGACTGCCAAGCATAATATAGTACTCCACGTCATTTTTGACATATCGGCGGCCTTCTGCGGGCGTTCCACCATAGTAGAACTCCATTTTCCTGTCAGAGGCGTTCGTATACGGATATCCACCGTCTGCATCAACCAAAAGGCCATATCCCGCAGTCGACCACATAAACGGTCCACCTGAATTTCCCTGTTGTCCGGCCGTGGCTGTATTGGTGTTGTCGTTTCGCAGCAGATTGCCATTGTCGCTGAAGCAATCGAAGCTATGGATCCCATACATATTCGTGGCCGCAGCACGAACGAAGCGTACTCCATCGTCAAAAACACCGCCGCTGCTCGGTTCCCAAAACAGTGTAGTTCCATCTGCTTTTTTCACCGTCATTCTGCAAGGTGTTCGTGCGATCTCAATGCGCATTTGCGAAGTTTGGATCGTGATCGGATCGCCGCTCACCTGAATCGTCGCAGTGACCGGTTCCCATGTCAGATCCGGATCTATGATTGGTGTATCCGGGCTGACCGGAACAGAATTAGGCTGAAAGTCTACCCTTAAAATGTTCTCCTGGCAAACTTCTATGGTCAGCAGATCATCACTGGCTTCTTCACCGTTATCGATCGTCAAGGTCACTTTTGAACCGCTCACAGAAGCATCGATAACATTCCCCAACGAACTTTCTGCCGCAGATACCGATGGAATACCGGTCAGGACAGAGACGAGCATTGCCAAAATCAGCATGGCAGCGATTTTTCGCGTGAAACCGTTTTGTCTCATTCTTTTCGCGTTCATCTTTTAACCTCACTTTCTTTTGCCTGCTTCAAATCCTCTGATCGTGTTGCTTCGCGCAGTTTTCTATTCGTTCTATCCAATCAATTTGCGAAAACGCGCAAGGGTATTTTCCTGTACGCATGAACGCAGATCGTACTCCTTCATCGAACCGTTACATTATCGATTTGCAGGTTGCAATTTGTGCCATTTTCAAGGAACGTGATGCACATTTGATTGTTCGTTACATACACCGTTGCAGATATCTGCACATATTCATTTCCATGCGGAATGATACTGGTAACTGTTGGCCCTCCGTAATTGGAGACGGCCATCTGACAGATAGCCGGATTTCCCGAGTCCTGCTTGACCCACGCGGTAACAGTATGCAGCCCGTTTGAAAGCCCGGTACAGTTTTTGATCAGCTTCTGCTCAAACGTACCGCCGTTCCAGAAGAAACACTTATAGTTGCCTTGATACGCATCGCTGCCGTCAACGCCATAACTGTTCCCGGTCACTGTCCAACCGGAAACCGTCCCCGTCTCGAACCCGAAGTTTTCGATCTGCGCACAGGGGGTAATGGCGACTTCATCGATCTGTAAATTTGTATTCCCGCTTGCGCTTTCATAAAAGGCCATCGTCAGCTGTCCATTCGTAACGGAAACCGTCTGCAAAATCTGCTGGTAATCGCTATTGTGTGGGATCGGCGTGTTTTTCGCCGTACCGCCGAAGTTGCTTAGCTCCATTCTGCATACATTTGGTGTACCGGTATCTTGCTTCACCATTGCAGAAACGAGATATGTACCGTTCGGCAAGTTTACCGTCTGGCTGATTCTTTGCTCAAAAGCATTCTCTGACCAGAAGTAACATTTATAGTTTCCGCGGTATGTATCGTTGCCGTCCACGCCATAGTTGGTTCCTTCTGCTGTCCAGCCCGCTATCGTTCCTGCCTCAAAGTCTGCATTGTAGATCCCTGCTGTATACACATCCATACAGTCAAGATTGAATGCACCTGTATCTGTCGTCTCACGGCCAACGCGGATGAGATTCAGTCCCTGATTCAGCGTTACATTCACAGATGCCGTTCCCCAGTCATTCCATGTTGGCAAGGCCGGCAGCGTGAGCGTCGCTGTATCCGTCTGGACATTGCTTTCGCTCTTGACTTTCAGCGTTGCTGTGCTGCTTGCTCCGGTCGCATTTGCATACCGGATCGTAATTCGGTGCGAACCGGCATAGTCAGCATATACGCCGAAGAGAACATCTGCACCTGCGTGTTCACCACTCAGCTGATCGGCAAACCCTACACCGGAGCAGCCTGTATGGTCATTGTTGAAATGCGCCCCATTCTGATAAGATGCCACCTCTGCTTCATACCGAATAGCCGTTGCATTTGTACGGCTTGGCGTAATCATCAGCATACTGACATCATGCGGCTGCAAGCTCACGCTATAGCCCGTCATATGTCCGAGATTGGTATGCTGCCAAACATCGTGTACATATCCCCCATATGGAAGTCCCAAAATGCTTTCAAAATCAATGGACTTTGTAACAGCTGTATCCGATCGGTTGAACAGGGCGATCACCCAATCGCCTTTCGATGTCTGCCCGATCCATCTCTCCGAATCTCTGCTGCCGGTATCGGCCTGTCCGCTATACTCCGGTTCAAACGGATTCCCATTATAGTAAATCGGCTTTCCGACAAATCCTTCTTTTTTAAGTGCTAAGATCACCGGATTTGTATAATATGAGAGATTATTGCCGATCGTATCATACTGATCTGCAACAGCAAGCGGAGCGCCAGCCATTGTAAACAACGAAATCGCTGTACGTTTTTCGTTGTCAGCATACTGGCCAGTAAAATTATGTATCCTCAAAAAATCCCCATCTAATGTCAGGTTTCCTCTGCCGGAAACATCAGAAAAACCGGTCAGTCCCTGGAACGGGTTTGCCCATTGGCAGAAGTTGTAGTTCCAGGTTTGCCGTTCATCTCCAAAGCTTCCGTAATTCAGCCACGTCCAGTTTCCATTTGTCGTGTCGGTATCGACTCGCATGAGATCCCCATATTTCGCCTCGTTATACGCATGGTTCAGCGAGTTCGGCATGACCAGACTCACTTCCATATCATCTCCGGCGGCTTCCGATATCCACTGCAATACGGTCGCATAGTTGTCACTTCCCCATGCCGGAACACCACTTGGCGCGCCACCGGAACCGGCACCCGTTTCATACCAGCACAAGAAATCAACACGCAGGAAACGAACGCCCATGTTTTTGAAGTAATTCACATATCCCTGAATGTACTCTTTTGCGCCCGCTTTTGTATTATCCGCAAAGCCTGCGGTGTAAATGTCACAAATTGGAATATTCGTGCCAATTACTTTCTTCGTTGGATCATTGACGACCGAATCAATGATCCACAACGGGTTATAATAAACGCCCATTTCAAGCCCCTTGGACTCACAATAATCAGCCCAATAGGCCCAGTCATGCTCCCAATTGTCGTTGTATTTTAAAAGATATCCGTTTTCCGTGGTCTTTGTCGACCCGCCCAGCCATCCGTCCGTCGTGACCATGTTGTATCCATACGGCAGCAGGTTTTCTGCGACCCAATCGATATTTGCTTTCCATCGAGCCTCACTGAGCGGTGCATCCGCCGTGAAACACGGCTCATACGCAGTCCAATACAGTGGATAGATACCCGTTCCTTTTCTGGTACTTTCGCTGTCCCTTGCACATATAGACGGAAGCGTCATACATAGTGTCGTAAGAACGACAACCAGCACACAGATCTTTTTCAGGATTCTTCGCATACTTTCGTTTCTCCTTTCTTCTGTAACGCATGGATATCCATTATGAACACGCCTTGTCAAAAAAGCCGGGTATCACTCCGCCAGTATCACCTCCATCAAAGCGCCCATCAACTCTGTCGGAAGCTGCATCGTATGCAGCTCACTGATTGCTGATGCGGCATCAACCGCCGAATGTGCCATATGATAGATTTGTTCTTTTCGTTCGTATTCGATCGTACAATCATTTAAAAGCTCATACAGGTTTTCATCCGTTCTGTTTCTTGCAGGAGACAGCCCCCCCGGGAAGCAGATCTCAATATGATCGCTCACGCGCTGCATCGGGATCGCAAGCGAAAGCGTTCCGCGCTGCACATCATATCCCTTTTTCGCAATGATTTCTTCTGCTCCGCATTTGACGATGAAATGATCGTTGTCGCAAACACCGGTAAAGCAAACCGTGTATTGTCTGAACTCTGGCAGGAACGATGCCTCTTCGCTGTCCGGCGTGATCGTAAAGACTGATGTACCGGTATCTGTCTTCCACCGGAAACGAAGCTCTGTGATGATCCCCTGTCCATCCTGATATGCTTTCGTCAGGCCGTCATCCTCATACAGACAGAACTTACCATCAGCACCTGCAAACACCCGGATGGTAAGCGCCTGTGGCAGCTGTGTGCCATTCTGATACGTTTCTGCTGTACGCGTCATCGGAATGATCGCACCTGCTTTTGCGAACACCGGAATTGTCTGTAGCGTCCGGTACACATTCAGCTTTCGCTTTCCTGTGTAATGCGCACCGGAAAAGAAATCATAATAATCGCTCTCCGGCAGCCAGACTGAGACACATCCCCGACCTGTGACCGGACTGTTTTTCTGCGTGATCGGGCAAACGATCAGCTCACTGCCGAACTGATACTGATTGTTGACGCGGTATGCCTGATCTTCCTTCGGATACCGGTAATACATCGGCTCGACCAGCAGCTCACCCAACGCATGGCAGCGCCAATTCATGGTATACAGGTACGGAATCAGGCTGTGCCGCAGACGCATAAACTGTGTCATGATACCTTTCGCGGGTTCCGGATACCGCCAGGGTTCTTTCCCGTTAAACGGGTTTGAGGTGCTGTGCAGCCGGAAGATGGGAGAGAAAACGCCAAACTGTATCCATCTGGTCTGCAACTCCACATCGCGATAACCGGCAGCATGGCCGCCAATATCATGACTCCACCAGCCGTAACCGATATTGGCCGCATTTGCAGTGAAATATGGCTGAAAGTCCAGCGAGTTCCAGCTGATAATGCTGTCGCCGGAAAACCCGATCGGGAAGCGCTGGCTTCCGGGGCCGGCATATCGCGAGAGAATCATCGGCCTGCGCGCACCGCGATCTGCGTCCATAAAATGATAGTAGTTTAACAGCCAGAGTGGATCGAGCCCCACCGTCCGTGATATCGACCCCTGCTGCCAGTCCAGCCACCAGAAATCCACGCCCTGCTTCTCCAGCGGGTGTATAACAAACTGAAAATATGCGCGGATAAATGCAGGGTCACAGAAATCGAACCGTATCGGCTGCTGCTGTTTGGGGTCACGCTGCAACTGCTGCGCCATACATTCATACATACTTTCGTGCGGCTGTATCCCCTCTGCCGGATGCAGGTTCAGCGTGGTTCTCAGCTCCCGTTCGTGAAGCGCCGCAAGGAATTTCTCCGGTTCTTTTATGAGATCACGATTCCACGTAAAGCCTGTCCAGCCTTTGCCGTATCGGGGATCGATGTTGCGCAAATGCCAGTCCATATCGACAACCGCGACAGAAAGCGGGATATTTTCTGCCGCAAATCGATCCATCAGCTGTAAGTACTCTTCATCGGTATAGGGGTGAAACCGGCTCCACCAGTTTCCCAGCGCATACCTCGGAAGCAGCGGCGTATGGCCTGACAGCTGAAAAAAATCACGCAAACAATCGCGATACGCAAATCCGTAACCGAAAAAGTACACATCCAGGATCCCGCTTTTTCTGGCACAAACGCTGCCATCCGTCTGGATCACAGCGGAGCAGCTATCGTCCAGCACACCGAACCCGCCGATTCTTGACTGGATTCCCGGTTCCAGCGGGATCTGGCCATCCGCTTGATCCAATGTCCGCGCCGTACCGCCCAACCCTTCCGTTACCGGCTCAGAAAAATTCCACGTACAATAGATGCCGCAGCATTCACTGCGTACTTTGACCTGCAGGCTGTGCGCAGTAAAAGGCCCTTTGTCATAGAAGACATTGAGGGCATCTGTCCTGATCTCAAGATGATCGTCTGTTTCATATACTGCAAATTCCACCGCAGGGAAAAGGCGGTTGACAGCCAGCTGCGTGGGTCTGTCCTCAAAAATACCATCTGGATCAAACTCCATTCGGATCAGTCTTGCAGTCAGGATGCTGAAGCGGTAGCAAGAACCAACGATCATGCTCTGCGCTGCGCAGCAGGGGTTTGATGATTGTTTTTTCTCCGCTTTATTCATCATCCGTTTTCCTTTCCGCTGATATCGATTATTATAGGCTGACCACCTGTGCTGAGCATCCCCGCATGAATTTCAACATTTTTGTCATCGATCCGGTTTCGATAGATGCCGTCTGGCACATATACTTGCACCAAAGCGTGATTTCCACGCAGGCTGAACACGCCGAGCATTTGCTTCTCACCCTTGCGGTGCGTTGCAAGCAGGATATCTCGCGGCATAGCCGTTACCTCATACCTGCTGTCTGCAAACAGCGGCTCTTTTTTTATCTGCGACAGTCGGGCAAACAGCCGTGAAAGATCGTTTCCTGTCTGCCACTCGACGATGTCCTTTTCAAACAGACTCGGCAGATGTGACGCTTGCCTCTCCTGTCCTGCGTAAATCAGCGTCATCCCTTTCTGGAAATACAAAAACGCCGTCCAGTTCTGAAGACTCCATTCATCGGCGATCAGCAGCTTTGCGCGCGCATTGTCGTGATTCTCAAGAAACCGCAGCTTGACATAGTTATCCGGATAGATTGCTTCCTGCCTGTTGATTTCTGCGGCATACTCCCGCAGCGAGATTTCGCCTTTCAGATACGCTTTGAAATATGAAAAAATGTCATATTCATAGGACACATCAAACGCCTGGAAGATTTCCGAATCCGACAGGCTGGTCATTCCGCGCGCTCTGTTTTCTATGGTGAAGATCGGCTCGACCGATTCACTGAGCCAGAAGCAGCCCGGATGTACACTCTCAACTTCCCGGCGCGCACGCAGCCAGAACTCCAGCGGAATCAGCGGCGCCACGTCGCACCGGAAGCCATCTACGATTTCCGCCCACATTTTGAGCGTCTCGATCTGATAGTCCCAAAGCTCAGGATTTGCGTAATCCAGATCGATCACGTCCGGCCATTGCCCGACCTTGTTTCCAAAGCTCCCATCCGGCTTCCGATAAAACCACTGCGGATGGTGTTCTGCCAGCCATGAGTCCGGGGATGTGTGATTATACACAACATCGATGATACATTTCATGCCGCGCGCGTGAATCTCGCTTACAAGCTGCTTCAGCTCATCCAGCGTTCCAAGCTCGGGGTTGACCTTACGGTAATCAGAAATCGCATACGGACTTCCGAGCGTCCCCTTGCGTTCTTTCCTGCCAATGGGATGGATCGGCAAAAGCCACACAATATCGGTACCAAGCGCCTTGATGCGGTCAAGGTCTTTTCTCACGCCATCAAAATTTCCTGCTTCACTGTAATTGCGCACAAAGACAGAGTAAATGACCTGATTTCTGTAACATTTTGGCGTATTGACAGCCATAGAAAACCCTCCTTAGCCCTTGATCGCAGACGAAGAAACGCCTGCAATAAACTTCTTCTGGAAAATGATGTAGAAGATCACGACGGGAATGATCGCGATGCTCGTCGCGGCGAACAGGCCGGCATAGTCCGTGGAATACTGCCCGCTGAAGAGATTCAGCGCAACCGGCAGGAGCTGCTTTTCCGTATCGCGGATCATCAGGAACGGCCAGAGATAATCATCCCACGCCCAAAGAAACTGAAAAACGGACATGGAAACGATGGCGTTGTTCAACTGGGGAATGATGATGCGATGGAAAATAAAAAACGCATTTGCTCCGTCTATTCGCGCTGCTTCTATGAGTTCATCGGGGATAACAGAGCAGGATTGCCGCATCATAAAGATGCCAAACGCCGTAAAGATACTCGGAACGATCAGTGCCTGATAGGTATTGAGCCATTTGAGCGACTGCATGATGCTGTATCTGGGGATCAGGGTAACAACGCCGGGAATCATCATCGTCATCAGGATCATCGTAAACAGCGCATCGCGTCCTTTGAATCGGAATTTGCAAAGCACATAGCCTGCAAGGGCGCTTGTATACACGGTTATGACCGTGATGAGCAGTGCGTAAACCAGGCTGTTTCCAAAATAGCGGAAGAAGTCAAACTTGTTCAGGACATCGGAATAATTCTGAAAAGAAAAATGCTGTGGAAACAACGTCTGTGCGAGAGAGCTGATTTCGGCGTTGGTCTTGAACGAGGAGCAGAGCATCCAGATAAACGGGAACACTGCCAGAAGACAGAAAAACAGCAAAACGGCGTTTAAGACCACAGAGCTTATCTTTTTCATTATCTTACACCTGCCCTTCGTTCCGCCCCGATACCCGAAAGGATATCGCAGTCAGTATTGCAATAAAAACAAACAGCACAAAGGAAAGCGCCGACGCATAACCGAAATTGTACTTGGAGAATGCCTCTTGATAGATGAGATACGGTGCCAGATACGTCTGTGTTCCGGGGCCGCCGCCCGTAAGCACCATGACCGGAATATAGGTCTGGAAATAGGAGATCAGCGAAGTGATTACGATAAAAATGATCGTAGGCTTCAGCAGCGGCAGCGTTACATACCGGAATCTCTGCCATGCACTCGCGCCGTCGGTCTGCGCGGCCTCATAGCACTCCGTAGGCAGCGAGTACATTGCCCCCAGCAGCAGAATCACTGCATAGCCGAAATCTTTCCAAATTGTCAGGATAAGAATGGCGATCATGGCATAACGGCCATCGAAAAGCCAGTTGATATTCGAATTGAGTATCCGATCCAGAAAGCCGATCTGCGGATCAAATATAAACTTCCACACAAACGTCACCGCCACAAGCGGAGTGATCGTAGGCAGATAGAAAAGCACGCGATAAAGGGACTTGTGCCGAATCAGCCTGGAGAATATGGCACACGAAAGTGCAAGCCCGATCACAACACGAAACACAGTTGCAACAGCTGCGAAACCAAAGGTGTTTTTCATGGACAACCAGAACAGGTCGCTTGTAAAGACCTTTTTCCAGTTGTCCAGTCCCAGATAGATCATCTGGTTTTTCAACGGATTCCATCTGTAAAAACTGCCAAACAGCACAGCAAGAATCGGGAGAATAAAGAACACGAGAAAGAAAACGACAAGTGCAGCAACAACAATGTTGCGCATTATGATCTCGCTCTTGCTCTGAGCAGGATGATTCCGTCTGATATTTCCTCTCATATTTACGATCCTTTCAAGGGAAATAGGGCACCGACACGATCATGCCAGTGCCCTTATAAAATGTTTGCTTACTTTGCGTACTTGTAAAGCGGTTCGCGAGACTCGAAATCGAGCGTTGCAAGGTCTTCGTTGATGGCTGCTTCACAATCGGCAAGCGCGCTGTCAACATCCTTGCCGTTGTAGAAGATCTCTTCCAGAGCGATCTTCATGTTGTCTTCCAGCGTGCTGGGCATCGGGCCCGGCCAAATATAGCGGTCAATATGCTCTGCAAGAACCTTGATGCTGGGAACAGCAAGCAGGTCTGCATCACTCTGCAACGAGTTTTTCATGGGGAATACCGCATTCTGCGTGCAGAACTCCTTCTGAATGCTGTCGTTTGCGAGGAAGAAGCGCACAATGTCCTGTGCAACAGCCTGCTGGTCAGCAGGTGCGTTCTTGTTGACGCCGAAAGTGGACTCGCCGTTGTATCTGTGGTATGCATAGGTATTGGAAGGATCAACCGTGGGAATCTCAAAGCAGTCATAGTGGGTATCGGGGAAGTTGTTGTTAAACACGCCGGTCATGAAGCCCCAGCCGAGGTACATGGCAACCAGCCCCTGGCCGAAGTTGTCGCCGGAGTTGTTGCCGAAGCTGTAGTCGCAAACGCCGTCAACAAGATACAGATCGCGCAGGCGCGTGACAACATTCTTCATCGCCTCGTTGTTGATGGAAACCGTGCCATCCGCATTGAAGAGGTTCTGTCCGTACTGGTACTGCATACCGAGAACGTCGCCCTGAATGCCGCCGTTGTAGCTGAAGCCTGCCTGCACAAGCTCGCCATTTTCGTCGCGGATGGTGAGCTTCTTAGCAACTTCGCGGAACTCATCCCAGGTAGTGGGGATGTCGGCCTCGGTAAGACCCGCAGCCGCCCACATATCGGTGTTGTAGTACATGGTCGCAGTCATAAGACCGTAGTCCGTGTAGTAGACCTTGCCGTCTACAAGGTGACCGGAAACACCGACAAAGTCCGCTTCCATATCCTCGACCGGAATGTCATACGGTGCCATGTAGTCGATGAGCAGGTCGTGCTTGCTGTTGTGTACATTGAAAATTGCCGGGCCGTCATCACCCTGAAGCGCAAGAGGCAGCTTGGTAAAGTAGTCATCCCAGGGGTTCTCGACGAGGGTGATGGTCACATTGGGGTGGATTGCGGTGTACTGATCTGCCAGAGACTCGAACAGGTTCGCAGCGCCGGACCAGAACCAGAGTTCAACTTCAATGTCCTTGCCGTCGTTGATCGCAACGTTGGGGTCATACTGAATGACGTCTCCTATCACGGGGAGCAGTTCGGCCTGTGGGGCGTTTTCTTCTTCTGCTGCGGGTTCTTTGGCCGTGTTATCGGTCGCGGCTGGTTCTGCGGATTCAACAGGCGGAGCGGGTTCTTCTGTTTTTGACATACAGCCTATCAGTGACAACAGCATAGCCAATGCCAGGATCAATGCAAATGTTCTTTTCATGTTATTTCCCTCCGTTTTTGATTTGGTGTATCGCTAAACCATCTTCATTTTACATGATCAATTCCACAAGTCAAGCCTGTTTTGGCATTTTCATATACATATACAATTTCAAACCGGTTAAACTGTGCATTTTTCTTCCAACTCCGTTTGTTTGTAAACCAATCTGTAAACTATTTTATGCTTGATTTGTGCGCTGTTTTCGTTTACTATATTCGTATATAATGCGGGAAGATGGGATAAAAATGGTAACATTAAAGGATATTGCCCAAGCTGCCGGGGTCAGCACCATGACAGTCTCAAACGTCGTCAACAACAATCTTTCAAAAGTATCCAAAGAGAACGCCGCGCGGATTCAGACATTGATTGAAAAAATGGGCTATGTCCCCAATTCCTCAGCGAGGAGTCTTGCAAAAAACAGCTCGAAGATCATTGCGTTGATTCTGCGCGGAAGCGCGGCAGAAAATGCGTTGGAAAACCCACATAACGCAATGCTTGTTGGAACCATGATTCAGAAGATCCAGCAGCATGGGTATTATGCTATGCTCAACATCATGGAGTCTGAATATGAGATCTCCAAGAGTCTGCATACGTGGAATGCGGAAGGTGGCATCTTCCTCGGTATGTTTGACAGTGAGATCGAAGCGATGTGCCGCTCGTCTGAAATCCCAATGATCTTTGTCGATAGCTACAGCACCCTGCGCCAACTGTCCAACGTTGGGATCAACGACTATAAAGGCGGCGCGCTTGCTGCGCGATACTTTTATGACCGTGGCCATAGAAAGCTTGCATTCGTAGGCCCGCAAGTACGAAATAACGGTGTCGTTCAGCGCCGCTTTACGGGTTTCTGTGACGAACTCAAAGAACACGGGCTTGATCTGGGCAAAGAAAACTGTTTTACCATCCAGTCCGCAACCGAGCAGGACGCGATTCTTGCACTGGGAGAAGAAATTGCGCGATACAGAAAAGATATCACGGGTATCTTTGTTACGAGCGACCAGATCGCAGCGTTTCTGATTCAGGGCTTGCGCAAGGCCGGTGCTCGCGTTCCGGAAGATTTCTCAATTATCGGCTTCGATGACCTTGTAGTCTGCCAGCAAATGAACCCCCGCCTGACCACGATCTCACAGGATCTACGACAGAAAGGTAAACTTGCCGTGGATATCCTGTTCCGGCAGCTGCTTGACCCGCTTTCTCCCGCAGAATCTCTCGTGCTTGACGTAGAATTGGTCGAACGCGAATCCGTTCTCTCTCTGAACCCCGATCTTTGATTGTATTGCTGCATCCAAGCCAGGCAACATAAACGCAAAAATGCCGCTGTTTCATCAGAAATAGCGGCGTTTTTAACGGTTTAAGCAATCATTTTGAAATCAGTCTCCCACCGCACCTAACACGCCGCACCGCACCCCTTGGCTCTCCCTCTGGGAGAGCTGGCGGCGCAGCCGCCTGAGAGGGCTTGCTCTCTGCCTCTGGGATTTTTCCGTATAGCGTTGTAGGGGCGGACGACTCTGTCCGCCCGATTATTTCCCCGCTCCCACCGCACCTATCACGATGCCACCGCGCCAGCGCGGCAGCCCCCATCCATCCCACCTTTTTCCTGCAAATCCTCAGCATACTCCTTCTCCACAGACCATATTTTCTGATAGATGACTCGTTGCTGACAGGCCATTGCATCTCTCATATTTACAAAGGAGGGCTCCCTTTGCACAATCATCCCCGCCTTTCGGCGCTCCTTCTCGCCGCAGTCTTCGCGCTGCTGCTGCTTTATCCGGACACCGCCGCACAGGGCGTGCGCGACGCGCTGACTCTCTCGGCGCAGGTACTCGCGCCGTCACTGCTGCCCTTTTTCGTGTGCAGCGACCTGTTCGTCCGGTTGGGTCTGTGTGCGCGCCTTTCTTCCCGATTGCGGCGGCCAGCCGCCGTCTTGCTCCGTCTCCCACCCGCCGCTGCGGGCGCGCTGATGTTGGGGTTGATCGGTGGATACCCGGCTGGCGCGCAGGCGGTTGGACAGCTGTATGCCCGCAGCGAGCTGTCCCAACCGGAAGCCGAACGCGCCGCCGCCATCTGCAATCAGGCCGGCCCATCGTTTCTTTTTGGCGTACTGGGCGGTGCGGTGTTCCATAGCACCAGACTGGGGCTTTTGCTGTTTGCCGCGCAGCTGCTGTCGGTGCTGCTTCTGTGCCGTCTCACGGGCGAAAAAATACCCCGCTGCGCTCTGCCCGCGCGCTCATTTCCTGCCCCACCGCCTTTCGGCGCGGCCTTTTCCGCGTCGGTAAAGACCGCCGGGCGCAGCTTTCTGCACGTGTGTATGTTCGTCACGGTCTTTTGCGTAGCCGGAAAATTTCTGCTGCCGGTGTTTGGCTGGCTTCCCGCAGTTTTGCAGCCGCTGCTGCTTGGCGTGCTGGAACTCTCCGGTGGCTGCACCGCGCTGCAAACGTCTTCGCTGCCGCTTTTGTGGCAGCTCGTCCTCGCCTCCGGGCTTGTCTGTTTTGGCGGACTGTGCGTACTGGCGCAGAGCCGGGCTGCGCTCGGCGAATACGGCCTGTCCGGCCGCTTTTTATTGCCGTACAAAATGTTTCAGGCCATTGTGAGCGCTTCGGTCACATTTTTGCTTGCTTTCCCTTTCCGGAACGATTTTCCGGTTTCGTAAAAAGTTCCATAGCTTTTTGCGGCAAAGGCGTGTATAATAAAGAAAACCCGCCAGAAAGAAGGTCGGCTTGCCCATGCTTTTTCGAAAAAACATTGACCGATACTGTACCTATTGCCAGTTTTCCGGGACGATCGATGACGAAACCGTGATCTGCCAGTTCTGCGGCGTTGTTCCGTCCGATCACCATTGCAGACGCTTCCGTTATGACCCGTTGCGCCGCATTCCGCCGCTTCCGGCAAAACCCGGAACAGATGACGGCCTCGCAGCCGATTTTTCCCTGTAAGTCAATCCGCACACAAACAGTAAAAAAAGCGAAACAGGTATGACCATGGTCTGCCTGTTTCGCTTTTTGCAATTCTTCCGGCAATCAAATGGCAACGGCTTCGTTGGCGCTGAAGAAATACAGCAGTGTCTGTTTGACCGGCTGCTCGTAGATGCGTGAGAGCGCCATGGCATACGCGCGCAGCTGCGGGCGATAGCGCGCAGCCCTCTCAGCCAGATCGCCGGAAACATAATCCGTCTTAAAGTCCAGAATGACCAGCCCCTGCGGCTCCTGCCAGAAGCAGTCGACCACACCTTGCAGCATCAGCTGCTCGCCTGCGGCGCGCGCATCGACCTGCGCCGCGTCGGTGAGGATGGAGAATTTGAACTCGCGGCGCAGCTGCTGCGCGTGCAAAATCCGCGCGCCAAGCTCCGAGGCAAACAGCCGCAAGATCGCATCCTCGTCGACCGCCTGCGCCTGCTGCGGGGTCAAAAACCGCTCCGCTTGCAGCCGTTCCAGCTCCTGCCGCACGCCTTGCCGCGTCGTACACGCCTCATAGCGGACAAACTGCATGAAAAGATGCGTTGCGTTCCCCTTTTCGCGCCCTGTCAAGGGTCTGTCGCGCATAAACTGCGGTGCGCGCCACGCGCGCGCGGGCTGCGCAAAGGATGCGGTCTGCTCTGCCGCTTCAAAATCAAGCTCGCGGCCTTTGAGCTGCGTAGCCGTGAGTTTCGACGGCAGCGTCGTCGCGGCAGCATGAGGATAGGAAAACGCAGCGCAGCGCGCAAGCTCCACCTCATCGAGCGGCTGCGAAACGATCGTCTGCTGCGGCGCGCTGCCGCGCGCGGCGGGTCTGGCCGGGCCGACATCTTCCATCCGCACCAGCCACGTATCGTCGTGGACACGGCTTTCCTCGCACGGGCCGCAGCGCGCAAACAGCGCCCCGGACTCCGTCCGGCACAAGGCCGCAAGCACGATCCACTCGTCGAGTCTTCGCACCCCGGCGCTCACGCACGGCGCAAGTGGCACAGAAAGCAGCTGCCGCAGCTTTTCCAGCCAATTGTCATAGTGCGCCGCGCAGCTGGTCATGATAAGCCGCTCTTTTGCGCGGGTCATCGCCACATATAGAACGCGCAGCTCCTCGGCGACGGTCTTTTGCGTCTTGCGGCGCATGATGGCCATGCGCGCCAAACCGACATAATACGACCGGCTGGCCAGATCGACCACGTTCGCGCCCAGCAAAAGCGCCTCGTCAGTCAAAACGGCGGGCTTGTTGTCCTCCAAATTCATCTTCCGCGCCAGATCGGCCAGCACAACGATGGGAAACTCCAGTCCCTTGGAACTGTGGATGCTCATGATGCGCACCGCGTCGGCGCGCACGGGCGTATCCGGGGCGGGCATAGCCGCACCGCGCTGCATAAGCTGCTCCACGAGCGCCACAAGCTCGCGCACGGTACGCACATCACCGCGCGCGTTTGTCTCGACGAACGCCTCAAACGCCGCCAGATCGGCGCAGCGCTGCGCGCCGTCCGGCAATGCGGCGAAGACCTGTTCCAGTCCGGACGAGTCGATGACCAGTCCGACCAGCTCCCGCAGCGGCATTCGGCGGCTCTCGGTTCGCATCCGCGCAAGCCACGCGGTAAACGCCCGCAGCTTTTCCGACGGCGCACGACACGTGGTGATACACGTATAGAGGTCGTCTTTTCGATTCTCCGCGCGCAGCAGCGCCAGCTCTTCCGGCGAAAACGCAAACACCGGGCTGGCCATCGCCGCCGCAAGCGGAATGTCGCGGTGCGGATTGTCGATGATCTGCAAAAGCTGCACCAGAATTTCGACCTGCGCCGTTTTCAGAAGGTCACTTCCCATGCCCGCGTCGCAGTCAATGCCGCGCGCTTGCAGCGCCTGTTGGTACACACCCGCGATCATGCCCGGCGAGCGCAGCAAAATCACGATATCCGACGCTCTGGCCGGGCGCAGCACACCGTTTTCCGTGACCTGCGCGCCACCGCGCAGCAGCTGCTCGATGCGCGCGGCCACATACTCGGCCTCTGCGCCGGTCTTATCGCCGCCTTCGTCCTCGTCATCCGCATCCGTATAGTTCAAACAGTGCAGCTCGACCACCGGTTCATCCAGCGGCGGGAACTGCGCGCCGGGGCGCAGCGCCTCGGCCTCGGTGTAGTCCAGTTCGCCCGAATCGCGGTTCATGACCAGCGAAAACACGTCGTTGACCGCCGCAAGGATCTGTTCGCGCGAACGGAAATTCTGCGACAGTAGCAGCTTGCGCGGCGCACCGGCTTCCTGCTGGCCGCACATGGGATAGCTCTCGTATTTTTTCAGGAAGAGCATCGGGTCGGCCAACCGGAAGCGGTAGATCGACTGCTTGACGTCGCCGACCATAAACACGTTCTGCCCGCCGCGGCTGACGGCCTGAAAGATGCACTCCTGCACGGCGTTGGAGTCCTGATACTCGTCAATCAGAATCTCCCGGTAGCCTGCGGCGATGCTCCTTGCCGCAGCCGTGGGCGCGCCGCTGCCTTTTTGCGTGAGCAGCCCGATCATGCAGTGTTCCAGATCGGAAAAATCGAGCAGATGGCGGCGGCGTTTTTCCTGTGTAAAGCGCTCGTCGAACGCTTTGAGCAGCGCCAGAAGCCCGCGCAGCGCCGGGACACTTGCGCGCAGATCGTCCACCACGCGCGCAGAGTCTGCGTAAAACCAGCTTCGCATCTTCTTGACCATCTCCCACGCCTGCTGTCGCAGCGCCTTGACGCGCTCGAGCTGCGCTGCACCCCTGGGCGGGCGCATCACGCCAAAGCTCTGCACCATCTTCTCGCGGCAGCCGTCCCACGTTGTCTGCGCAAGCAGAGCGCGCAGACTCTGCCGGTTGCCTGCCAGAACCGGCGCGCACTTTTCTTCCAGCTTTTCCTCGCGGCGGCAAAGCGTCTCGGCCTGCTGTAACAGCGCATCGGCCTGCTGCAAAACGCGTGTGCGCTCCTGCAAAAAATACGCGCCCCAGATGGTATCTTCCGCCGCAATGCCCTGCGGCAGCGCGTAAGCGTCCAGACACGCGCGCCGCCACGCTTCCGGGTCGACCTGACAGCGCATGACGCTGTAGCCTTCCTCGGCCAGATCCAGCAGCCTCCGGTCATCGCGGCCATAGCCGAGCGTGTCGATCATGGCGGCAAAGTCCGGCTGTTCGTCGAGCTTTTCATACAGTTCACCCAGCACAGCCTTGAGTGTCTGCGCGCGCAACGCGGCGGCCTGCTGCTCGTCTGCCACACGGAAATCCGCACTCAGCGCGGCTTCGGCGGCATATTGCCGCAAAACGCTCTGGCAGAAGCTGTGGACGGTGGAGATCTTCGCGCAGTACACGCGCGTGAGCTGCCGCTGCAAATGCCGGTTCTGCGGCATTTCAGCGACGGCCTGCGCCAGCCGCGCGGCGATCTTCGCGCGCAGCTCCGACGCTGCGGCGCGGGTATACGTAATGATGAGAAACTCATCCAGGTCTGCCGGGTCGGTCGGGTCGGTCAGATAGGCCATCAGCCGGTCGATCAGTACCTTCGTCTTGCCCGAACCTGCGCCCGCTGCCAAAAGCAGCGCACCGCCCCGGTCGAGCGCTGCCGCGCGCTGCTGCGCGGTGGCTTTCCACTCAGCCATCTAACTGCCTCCTTTCGATCTGCTGCCAAAACTCGTCCGGCTTGACGGCAGCAAAGCGCCGCGTGAGCGGCTTACAGACATCCTTGTGACACGCCGCGGCGTAGTCGCACCACTTGCACACCGACTCTTTCGGGCCATGCTCTGCCGGGTCGGGCGTGGTCTTACCGGAAAGCAGGTCGCCCAGCAGCGACTCGACCTGCCGGGTGACGAACCGCTCGAGCGCGGCAAGCTGCGCCGGGCTCGCCAGATCCCCGCTCCGCTCATCTTTCTTGTACGCCACGGGCAGATACTCCGGTGTCTGGTCAAAGTCTTCCATCGCGCGCAGCACGCGCTCGTCATCCAACACCAGTCCCTTGCGGCGCAATTGCTTGCGCCGCTCTTTTTCAGCCGCTTCAGGCGCTTCCCCGGGGTCAAGCTTGACCATGTCGCAGCGCCCCGGAACATACAGAACGCCCGCCGGGTACAGCGGCTCGTTCGCGTTTTTTTGCAGCGCGAACAGATACAGCAGCATCTGCATATTCTTCCCGTACAAAATCTCGGCATAGGAAAAATCCTTGTGCCCTGTCTTATAGTCCACCACGCGGACATACGTCCTGCCGTCTATCTCGCACGTGTCCACGCGGTCGATGCAGCCCGTCAGCAGCCCGCGCCCGGCCTCGCAGCGGTATTCGATGGGGCGCAGCGCCCCGTCGGAGGCGAATTTGAGTTCTTCGGCCACAGGCGCAAAGCGCGAGCGGCGCAGCTCGCGCGCCACATCCAGCACGACGGCTTCACACTCTTGCCGGTTGCGCGCGGAAAGATACCCCTCGCGGCTTTTTTCGCCCGCGCCGGGCGGCAGCCACGTGCGCATACATTCGTCCATACACGCGCGCGTGAGCGCGGTGAGCCGTTCGTCGCTGATGACGGCGAAGCCGCCCTCGGTGCGCACCTGCCGCACCACGTGTTCCAAAACCTCATGCACGAACGAGCCGAACAGCGGCGCGTCGAACTCGGCCTGTTTCCAGGGCTTGGCCTGTAGCCCGTACTGCATGAAAAACGCATAGCGGCAGCCGGCCAGCCGGTCTAGTTTCGAAGCCGAAAGCGGCACACTCTTGCCATAGAGCGCCTGCACCGCCTCGCGGCTCATCTGTGTAAAGCCGTACTCGCAGTGCGCGCGCAGCCGCTTATACTGCTGCTGCACGTCCTGCGGCAAGCCGGACGCGCAAACGCCCTGTCGCAGCGCCGCCGCAGCAGCCGCAGCGCTGTCGGGATAAAAGGCCGCCCCGGCGGCATTTTGTTCGCGCAGCGCCGGAAACAGGCTCTTCGTGCGCGTGTACAAAAACGAAGGCTGCTGCGCCGTGCAGATCAGCGCAGCGGACTCCTCTGCGGCGCTCAGCGCCGCCAGAACCCAGCTCATCTCGCGATCCAATACCGTCTGCCGCTGCGCGGAAAGCTCCACGCCCAGCGCGCGCAGCTTGCGCCGTTCCGGCTCGGCCAGCAGACTGCCCGGTTCTTCAAACGCGGGCAGCGCGCCGTCATCCGCACCCAGCACGATCAGATGCGCGCTGCGCCGGTGGCGCAGCATCGGCAGCGTAGTCAGCTGCACCGCATCGCAGACCGACGGAATCGTGCCGATGCTGGTGTTGGACAGCAGCATCGAAAACAGCTGCACAAACAGCTCGGTGTCCATTTCCGTCCGGCCAAGCACCTGTTCAAGCTGTTCCAGCGTGGACAAAAGCGTCTCATACAGCTGCGCACAGGTCTGTGCGGCCTGTGCCTCGCCTGCGGCGGCAAGCAGATCACGCTCCGCCTGCAACCGCCCGGCAAGGTCGATCTGTTCCCAGAATTGCGCCACGGCGCGCACCTGTTCGCCCACGTGTGTGCTTTGCGCCAGCGCCAGCCGAAGCTGCCGCAGCGGCGCGATCGCCCGTTCGCGCAGCTCGTTGAGCTGCGCAAGCTCTGCTTCGTCCTGCGGCAAAAGCGGCTGTCCCAGTCCGCGCGGGTGCAGCTGCCACGGCTTTTCCCACGCCATGCCGCGCACGTCCCAATAGTGGACGTACTGCTCCAGCCGGTCGGTCTGCTCAACGCTGAGGGGCGAATACACCGATTTCAAAAAGGACAAAATCGCGCCCGGCTCATAGTGCGTCACAGCCTGCAACGCGTCGAGAAGCGCCGTGATGAGCGGCGATTGCAACAGCGGCGTGTTGCCCGCGCTGTAGACCGGGATATCCGCGCGGCGCAGAAGACTTTTCATTCTGTGCGCGTAGAGCGGCTCCGAGGTCAGACAGATGGTAAAATCGCGGTAGCGCAGTCCCTGCGCCACGCCGTCGCGCACACGGCGCGCGGCCCATTGGCAAGCTTGCTGCACGCTCTGGGCGCGTACCAGCTCGACCCCCTGCACTTCGTTTGCATGGCCGCTGCCGCCGAAAAACAGCCCCGTCAGCCACTGCTGCACGTCCGGTGCGCGGAACGTCCCCGGCTCGATTTGCGTCTGGCGAACCTCGACCGCCTGCCGTGCGGCGAGCTGCTGCAACTGCTTTCTCGTCTCGTTGCCGGTCTGGCTGGCAGCCTGTGTGCCGCCGTCGGTGGTGACGGTGATGGTGACGTTGGCCGCGTGTGCCACGATGGCGGCCAGCAGCCGCATTTGCAGCGCGGTAAAGTCTGTAAACCCGTCGAGATAGACCTCGCGCCCGTCGAGAAAATCGCTCTCGTCGAGAATCTCCAGTAGCCGCAGCTGCCGCGTAACGGGGTCGCCCCGGCCGGTCTTGCAGATGGACAGATAGCTCTCATACAAAAGCGCCACTTCCGTCACCTTCTGCGCCAGCCGTCCCGTAAGCTGACCGGCCGCGGCAAAGAGCGCCTGCGGCGCGACGCAGCCGGTCATCAGTTCTTCCATCATCGCGCCCAGCTGGCGCAAAAACTCCGGCTTGCGCATCACGGCGGCGAAGTATTTCAGCTGCTCGCGCACCTGCTGCGCCGCCAGATACAACGTCAAAATCCGGCCGTTTTCGTCCAGATATTCCTCGCACACCCCGCCATACAGCCCGAACGAGCGCGCGGCCAGCCGCGTAAAGCTCAAAACCTCCGCCCAGCGGCTGATGGTATCGCCGCCGCAGGCGCACAGCGCGCGCTCTGTCTCATGGGAGTATTGTTCGGGGACGATCAGGATCTGCCCTGCAACGTGCGCGCGCGCCTTGCTGCAAAGCTGCTGCATGAGAACGGCAGAGTTTTGCGTCCGATCCGGTCCGGAAAGTATGTGCAGCATCCGCGCTCCTCCTTTTGCATTTTTCTACATTTTATCATGTCCCGCACCAAAAGAAAACCCCCTGCGGCGCGCTTTGCGCCACAGGGAGACAGAACACTTACAATGTACCCGGAAACAGTGCCTCGATGGCCGCCGCAGCGGCGGCCTGTTCGGCGCGTTTTTTACTGCTGCCGCGACCGCTGCCGCACGGTACGCCGTTGAGCAGCACCGAAACTTCAAACTGCTTGTCGTGGTCAGGGCCGGACTCGCCCACCAGCTCATAGTGCAGCACCTGATCCTTTTTGCGCTGCACCAGCTCCTGCAAGGCGGTCTTGTAGTCGCAGTTGTGCGGCTTGTCTGCCGGAACGTCACACAGAATCAGCCGGTCGATGATCCCCTTTGCCGCCTGAAACCCGCCGTCCATGTAACTCGCAGCGATCACCGATTCCATCGCGTCGGAGACGATGGAGTCGCGCTTGCGCCCGCCGCCGTGTTCCTCGCCGTGACCCAGCAGCAAAAAGCTGCCCAGATCGAGCGTCGCCGCCGCGCGCGCAAGATTCTTCTCGCACACAAGATCGGCGCGGATGCGCGTCAGCTCGCCCTCTGGCTTGTCCGGCAGATTGCGGTAGAGATACTCCGCCACCACAAAGCCCAGAATGGAATCGCCCAAAAACTCCAGCCGTTCGTTGTTGCGCAGTCCGCGCTCACGGTTTTCGTTGGCATAGGAGCTGTGCGTCAGCGCATTTTCCAAAATACGCTTATCGTGAAAGGTATACCCCAGAGCTGCTTCCAGCTTCTGCAACATCGTTCGTCACTCCTTCGTAACCGTCATCTGCCCAATATTCTCCGCCAGCATCCCGGCCACATCCGCTTGAGCGGCGGCGATGGCCTGCCGGATGGCGTTGCGGATGGCCAGCGCGTCCGACGAGCCGTGCGCCTTGATGACCGGCTTGTTCAGGCCGATGAGCGCCGTGCCGCCCGTCTCGCGGTAGTCCATCTTCTTCTTAAACGCCCGGATGCCGTCCATGCACAGCGCGGCGGCCAGCGTCGTCAGCAGATTCTTTTTGAACATATCCTTCATCATCGAAGCGAAAAAGCTCGCCGTGCCCTCGATACCCTTGAGCAGCACATTGCCCGAAAAGCCGTCCGAGACGACCACGTCCGCGCCGCCGAGCGGCACGTCGCGCGCTTCGATGTTGCCGATGAAGTTGAGCTGCCCTGCCCGACCTGCCTCCTGCAAAAGCGCATAGGCCGCGCGCTGCAACTCACCGCCCTTGGTATCTTCCGCGCCGATGTTCAGCAGCGCCACGCGCGGCTTTTCGACGTGCAGCACCTTCTCGGCGTAATACGCGCCCATAAACGCGAATTGCAGCAAAAACTCCGGCGTTGCCTCTGCCGTTGCACCGCAGTCGATCAAAACGGCCTGCGCGCCGCTGCGTGTGGGGATCTGCGGACCCATCGCCGCGCGGCGGATGCCCTTGACCCGGCGCACGATGAGCGTAGCCGCCGACAAAAGCGCGCCCGTCGACCCGGCGGAAACGAACGCATCGCCGCCGCCGTCGCGCAGCATCGTCAGCCCCACGACCATGGAGGACTCTTTTTTCTTTTTGACCACGGTGGCCGGCTCGTCGTGCATCGTGACCACATCGTCGGCGTTTGCGATCTCCACGCCCTTCGGCAGCGTCTCGATGCCCGCGTCCTTGAGCGCCTGCAAGATGGCCTCGCCCCGGCCGATGAGTACGACTTCGCAGCCGAAGTCGCGCGCGGCCTCAATCGCGCCCAGCGCGATCTGCTGCGGCGCGTTGTCGCCGCCCATCGCATCTACAAGAATCCTCATAGCGTATCCTCCTGTTCCCGCATTTGTTCGATGATGGCCAGCGACCGGTTCGCCAGCGCCAGATTCTTATTAGCCTTGCCGCGTATGCGCTGTCCCAGCGGCGAGAGAATGCCGAAATTGACATTCATCGGCTGGAACGTGCCGATGGACGCGTCGCTGATATACAGCGCCAGTGCGCCGATGGCCGTCTCGCGCGGAAAGTCCGGCAGTGCTTTGCCCGTCAGCCGCGCGGCCATCGCCACGGCGGCCAGATAGCCCGACGCGGTCGACTCGACATAGCCCTCCACGCCCGTCATCTGCCCGGCGAACGCGTCCAGCGGGTCACGCCGGTCGGCGTAGTAGCGGTCGAGAAGCCGGGGACTGTCCAAAAACGTATTGCGGTGCATCACGCCGTAGCGGACGAACTCCGCATTGCGCAGCGCCGGAATCATGGAAAATACCCGCCGCTGTTCGGGAAATTTCAGGTGCGTCTGGAAGCCGACCAGGTTGTAGATCGACCCTGCCGCATTGTCCTTGCGCAGCTGTACGACGGCATACGGTTCTTTGCCGGTCTTGGGGTCTTTCAGTCCCACGGGCTTGAGCGGCCCATAGCGCAGCGTATCCACGCCCCGACGCGCCATGACCTCCACGGGCATACACCCTTCAAACACATTCTTATCCTCAAAGCCGTGTACCGGCGCTTCCTCGGCAGTTTTGAGCGCCTCGACAAAAGCCAGATACTCGTCTTTGTCCATCGCGCAGTTAACATAATCCGCTTCGCCCCGGTCATAGCGCGACGCAAACCACGCCTTTTCCATGTCGATGGACGAAAAGCTGACCAACGGCGCTGCCGCGTCAAAAAAGCTCATGTACTCCTGCCCGCCAAAATACGCCCCGATGGCGGCGCTCATTGCATCCGAGGTCAAAGGCCCGGTGGCAATGATAACAGGTCCCTGCGGCACAGCCGTGGCTTCTTGTTCGATGACGGTAATGTTCGGGTGGGAGCGGATCTTCTGCGTCACCATCCCGGAAAACGCATACCGGTCGACCGCCAGCGCGCCGCCGGCCTCGACCCGCGTCGCCTCTGCGCACTGCAAGATCAAACTTCCCAGCAGCCGCAGCTCCTGTTTGAGCAGACCGACCGCATTTTCCAGCCGGTCACCGCGCAGCGAGTTCGAGCAGACCAGCTCGGCAAAATCTGCGCAGTGATGCGCCGGGGTCATTTTATGCGGCTTCATTTCCAGCAGTTTGACCTGCAAGCCGCGTTCGGCCAGCTGCCACGCGGCCTCGCACCCGGCAAGCCCCGCGCCGATGACAGTTACGCTTGGCATGGCTATGCTTCCTTTCTATCGCTCAAAACGGCGTGGTGTCCTCCGCTTCGGCTTTCTTGGTTGTTTTTTTCGCCGCAGTCTTTTTTGCTGCGGGCTTCTTCTGTGCCGACTTTGCCGTCTTTTTGGCCGCTGGCTTCTTTTCTGCCGGCTTCTTCGCCGCAGTCTTTTTCGCGCTCTTCTTGGCCTCGGCCTGTTCGCGCGCGGCATCGGCTGCCGCCTCGGCGTTCGACTGCGCCGTGGCCGCGTCCGTGGAGCTTGCCTTGCGGCGGTAGCCGCGCTGGTCTTCCGGCAGGAAGTTGCTGCATTCCGGATTGGCGCAGAACGGCTTCATCGCGCCCTTTCCGGAGCGCTTGAACATCGTCTGGCCGCACACCGGGCAGTCCTGCTCGGTCGGCACGTCCCACGTCATAAACCCGCACGCCGCGCCGCGCTCACACGCGTAATAGGCGTAGCCGCGCTTGCTCTTGCGCTTTAAGATCGTGCTGCCGCACTTCGGGCAGCGCCCCGGCATCTTCTCGGTGATGGGCTTGGTGAACTTGCACTCCGGATACCCCGGACAGGCCAGGAACTTGCCGAAACGGCTGGTCTTAACGACCAGATTGCGCCCGCAGATCTCACATTTTTCCTCCGTGACCTCGTCGGGCACCTTCAGCCGCGTGTCCTTGAGCGCTTCTTCCGCGTCGAGCAGCTCCTGCTGGAAGTCCTTGTAGAACGCACCGAGTACCTGTTTCCACTGCACGTGACCGGCCTCGACCTCGTCGAGCTGCTTTTCCATGTCGGCGGTGAACTCCACGCTGATGATATTCGGGAAACGATCCATCATCAGCCCGTTCACGACCTCGCCGAGCTTGGTCGGCGAGAGCTTTTTGTCGGTCTTGATGACGTACTCGCGATCCTGGATGGTGGCGATGATCGACGCATAGGTCGACGGGCGGCCAACGCCCTTTTCTTCCATCGCGCGTACAAGCGACGCCTCGGTGTAGCGCGCGGGCGGCTGGGTGAAGTGCTGCTGCTTGTCAAACCCGTCGGCGCGCAGCGCCTCGCCCTGCGTCAGATCGGGCAGCGGCGAACCCTGCTTCTCCTGCTCGTCGTCGCGGCCTTCTTCGTAGATGGCGGTAAAGCCGGAGAACTTCATGCTCTGGTGCGTGGCGCGGAAGACGTGCTGCGCGCAGCTCGTCTCGATGGCCGTCACGTCGTACACGGCGTTTGCCATCTGCGAGGCCAGAAACCGGCTCCAGATGAGCTTGTAGAGCCGGAATTGCTCTTTGGTCAGGTCATGCTCAATCAGCTCCGGGTACAGCGCCACGTTCGACGGCCTGATGGCCTCGTGCGCGTCCTGCGCGCCGGATTTGGTCTTATAGCGCCGCGCGCCAGCGTAGTAGCTCTCGCCATAGCGGCTGCGGATGACCGTGGCCGCCGCACTGAGTGCTTCTTCGGACAGACGCAGCGAGTCGGTACGCATATAGGTAATCAAGCCCACAGAGCCTTCACCGCTGATCTCCACGCCCTCGTAGAGCTGCTGCGCGATCATCATCGTGCGGCGCGGGGTCATGTTGAGCTTGCGCGAAGCTTCCTGCTGCAACGTCGAGGTGATAAACGGCGGCGCGGGTGTGCGCTTTTTTTCCGACTGCTTCACACCGAGAACCGTAAACGGCTTTCCCTCGATGTCCTGCAAAACGGCCTGCACCGCCGCTTCGCTGCCCAGTTCGCGCTTTTGTCCGTCACCATAATAGTGCGCGACGAAGCTGCCCGGACGGCCGATGCGGCTGAGCATAACATCCAAAGACCAGTATTCCTGCGGCACAAAGGCGCGGATCTCATTTTCCCGGTCGACCACCAGCCGCGTTGCCACGGACTGTACGCGCCCGGCGGACAGTCCCTTGCGGATCTTGCGCCACAGCAGCGGACTGAGCTGGTAGCCGACGATCCGGTCAAGTACGCGCCGCGCCTGCTGCGCGTCGACCAGATCCTGATCGATCGGGCGCGGATGGTCGATGGCCTGCTGCACCACGCCGCGCGTGATCTCGTTGAACGTCACCCGGTACGTCTGGTCGTCCGGCAGCGACAGCAGGTATTTCAGATGCCACGAAATGGCCTCGCCCTCGCGGTCAGGGTCGGTCGCGAGGTAGACGCGCTCGGCGCTGCGCGCGGCCTTTTTCAGCTCGGCAATGATGTCCTCTTTTCCTTTGAGCGGCTGATACTCCGGCTCAAAGTCGTGTTCGATGTCCACGCTCAGCTTGCTCTTGGGCAAGTCGCG
Source organism: uncultured Oscillospiraceae bacterium (assembly GCA_964434135.1). Classification (GTDB taxonomy): domain Bacteria; phylum Bacillota; class Clostridia; order Oscillospirales; family Oscillospiraceae; genus CAG-170. Next base: position 12,181 of record CAYSTN010000001.1, on the reverse strand, counting down.
CAGATGTCCCATACTGGCCTTGACCTGATAGCCCGGGCCGAGATATTTTCCAATCGTTTTGGCCTTCGAGGGCGATTCCACGATGACCAGTTTCTGTTTTGCGTTCGGCATAGACGCCTCCATGTTATTTTTTCGCCAGCTCGTAATACCGGGCGGGCAGCCGCTGGACAAAGCCCTTGACTTCCAGCAGCGTCAGCGCAGCCAACACCCGCCCTGCGGGCAGCTGCGTTTCGTCAATGAGTCGGTCGACGGGCTGTTGCCCCGTCTGAAGCTGCTGCACGATGGCCGCCTCGTCGGCGGACAGGCGCGGCAAAATTTCCTGTACGTCAATATAAGCCCTCTTTTCCGGCTTGTCAACGGCTTTTGTGTCAGATTTCTGTTCCGGTGCGGACGATTTTGGCGTGGACGGCTTGACCGTCTGCGTCGGTTCTGCGACCAGCAGCGCCTCACGCGCCTCGTCGGCAGACAGGCTCATCGCTTCGAGTTTTCGCTGCCGCAGCGGCAGTTCCGGGAACAGATAGGTATATTCCTGTAAGATGTCCCAGCCGTCCTCGACCACAATTGCCCCCTGCTTTAAAAGCTGGATGTTGCCCGCGCAGGTGGGCGTGCCGAGATTGCCCGGCAGGGTGAACACGTCGCGCCCCTGTTCAAGCGCGTGGCGCGCAGTGATGAGTGCGCCGCTCTTTTTCGGCGCTTCGACCACAAGTGAGCCAAGCGCAAGCCCGCTCAGAATGCGGTTGCGCACGGGAAAATGCTCCGGCAGCGGCGCAGTACCGGGCGGGTATTCACTCAGAATGCAGCCGTGCGCGCGCAGATCGTCAAATAAGCCCCGGTTCGCGCTCGGATAATCCACATCCACTCCGCAGCCGAACACCGCCACCGGCGGCGTTCCCGAGGAAATCGCCCCGCGCAGCGCCAGCGTGTCAATGCCCCGCGCGCCGCCGGACAGCACGATCGCGCCATAGCGCCCCAGCTCATACCCCAGCCGCTTTGCCTGGAGCAAGCCGTAGGCCGAAGCGCTGCGTGTGCCGACCATCGCGATGGTCGGTTCTGCGTCAAAATCGGGCAAAACGCCCTGATAATACAAAACCAGCGGCGCGTCTTCGATGTTTTTCAGCCGCTTGGGATACGCCGCGTCCTGCAAGGTCAGCACATGGATGTTCTGCCGGTAGCACTGCTGCAAGATCGTGCGCGCCGGTGCAAGCTCTTTATCCATAAGAGAAGCCAGCGCCGCCGGGCGAAGCTCCTTGGAATAGTCTTCTTCCCCGGCGCAGTAGACCGCCTCGGGCGAGCCGAACTGCGCAAGCAGCGCGTGCAGGCCGCGCAGCCCAACGCCTCTGCGGCGGGAAAGCCACAACCAATACTCCAGCATAAAAAATCCCTCTGTCTTTCTCGGATTTTTCTGTTTTTGCTTCCGTTTCGCGCGAATTATGCGCTGTTTTTTGCACGATTTTTTGCCGTTTTCAGCGCTTCATCTGCCACAAAACGATCGTTGCGGCGATTGCCGCGTTGAGCGATTCGCACCGCGCCGACATCGGAATGATGAGCTTTCTTTGCGCCGCGTCGAGCATCGTCTGGCTGATCCCCTGCCCTTCGCTGCCGATCACCACGGCGGCTTTTTCAAGCGCGCACTGCCGCAGATCGAGCGCGTCATCCGACAAGGCCGTCGCGTAAAGCGGGATGTCGGCAGCGCGGCAGGCCTCAATGACCGCTTGCTGCGTCATGCGCACCGGCTGGGTGCGAAAGACCGCGCCCATCGACGCGCGCACCGTCTTGGGATTGTACGCGTCGGCGCAGCCGTCGAGCAGCACGACCGGCGTTTCCAGCGCGTCCGCCGTGCGCAGGATCGTACCGAGGTTGCCGGGGTCTTGTACCGCGTCGAGCAGCAGCGTTCCGGGCACAAGCGCCGAAGGCGCCTGCTGCGGCAGGCGGCACAGGAAGATCGCGCCCTGCGGCGCGTCCATCAGCGAGATCGACTGCATCACGTCGCGCGGCACACGCACCACGCGCACCGTCTGCGGAAGTTGACATAATTCTACTCCCTGCTCGGCAATGACGGTATGCAGTCCCGCGTACCAGCGCGCAGCCTCGGCCAGCAGCTTCACGCCGTCGGCGGCGAACTCGCCGCTTTTTTCGCGGTAGGCGCGCGAGGTCAGTAATTTTTTTGTATGCAGCAGCAGCGGGTTGCGCCGGCTGGTGATGATCTGTTCCATAATACGCTCCGTGTGGGCAGTTCTTGCGCGGTTTGCCGCCGCGCAGCGGCGCGGACGGGGTGAAAGGATACCTTATTATAATCAACGCCAGCACCGCCGTCAAGGAAAAACCGGCAAAAGCGGTTGTTTTATGCGGAAAATCGTGGTATATTGAGTAAAATATCAGTATGGAGGTCTTGTCAATGACTCTTCGCCGTGTGATTTCCGGCTGCCTGACGGCGCTGCTTGTGTGCTGCTGCGCAGCGTGTTCGAGCGAGTCTGCCAGCGAAGATGTGCCCGCGCCGCAGCCCGTCGTGCAGACCCAGCCGCAGGCCGAACCCGAACCCAAGCCTGAACCCAAGTCCGAACCCGAACCGGAAGCAGAAGCAGAACCGGCCTGTGCGCCGGAGCTTTGCGAGGAAATCTGGTTTCTCGGTACGCGGGTGGGTGTCTATCTGGCACAGGACGGGACATGGCTGCGGCTGACAGACGTGCAAAGCGCGTGCCCGGCGCAGCTTGCGTTCGACCCGGCCTTGCTGGAAAGCCTCGTCTGCGACGAACAGTGCTATGTTTCTCTCTCGCAGCTCATTGAGCAGCTGGCTCTTACCTGGGGGCGCGAGGCGGAAGGGCTGCGGTATCTGGCGCGGCAGCAGACGCTGGGCGAAATCCCACCGGGCTACAACGTGCCGGTTTTGATGTACCACGCGGTGAGCGACGAGGTGTGGGGCTTTCAGGAGCTGTTCGTCAGCCCAAGCTCTGTTGAAGAGCAGCTGCAATACTTGCAGGACAACGGCTATCAGACCATCTGGTTTTCCGATCTTGACCACATCGAGGACTACGAAAAACCGGTCATTCTGACCTTTGACGACGGCTACGACGACAACTACACCGAGCTGTTTCCCCTTTTGCAGCAATATCAGGCCAAGGCCACCATCTTCGTCATCGGCAACGCCATGGGGAACCCCCACAAAATGACGCGCGAACAGGTGCATGAACTGGCCGTGTCCGGTCTGGTGAGCATCCAGAGCCACACCTACAGCCACGGCAATTTGAGCGCGATGGACGAGCAGACGCTGCGCCGGGAGATGGAGCAGGCGAACGACACGCTTGCCGCCGTCACGGGGCAGATCCCCTATGTACTGTGCTTCCCCGAGGGCAAATACAGCAACCTGACCGTACAGGTCGCGCAGGACTACTATGATTTCAGTCTGCTGATGAGCGGCGCGGTATACCAGACCGGGGCAGACCCGTACCGGGTGACGCGCAGCTATATCCCGCGCAGCTTGACGCTCGGCGGGTTCGAATGGTCGATCAAGCCCTGCGGAAAAGCCCAATAAGCGCAAAACCCGAGCCTGACGCTTGCGCGTCAGGCTCTTTGTTTTCCTGTTTTTCTGTTTTGCCTTACTTTCTCACGAACGACAGGCAGTCTGTGCATTGATCCATGGTGGGATCACATTCGTGCGTGCCGATGCAGACGCGGTCAAGGCTGCAATAGTCCTGCCCGGCGCAGTGGTTGTTGCATTGGGTCACATGGCACTCAATGGCGCGATTGGGTTTGCAATTTGCGTAATCCATACTGATCTTCCTCCTTGTTCGGATTCGATGTTAGTATGGCCGCAGGGCAAACGCGGTATGCTGGAAAAATTTTCAGCGTCGACCGCCGCCAAAGCCGCCACGCGAACCGCCGCCACCGCCGAAACCGCCGCGTGAACCGCCACCAAAGCCACCGCGCGAGCCGCCGCCAAAGCCGCCGCGCGAGCCGCCTCCGGGTCTGGGGCCTCCGCCAAAGCCGCCCGGACGCGGCCCGCCACCGGGACGCGGGCCACCACCGGGACGCGGGCCACCGGGTCTGGGACCGGGGCCGGGTCTGGGGCCGGGAGGCGGCGGGCCGGGTCTGTGATGGCGATGATGATGGTTGAGCGCAGAGCCGACAAACAGCCCCGTCCAGAAGCCGCCGCCACCGCCGCTGCCGCCGTTGCCGCCACCACCGCCGCGTTTGCGGCCAAAGATGGCTTTCAAAATCCAGAAAATAATCAATAGGGTAATGATCGTTCCGACCACGCTTGTCCTCCTGCTTCGTGTTTGCGGCTCGACGGGCGTTTCCTGCTCATACAGGTCGTCCAGCTCCGAGTCGCACCAGCCTTTGAGTTCGTAGTACAACGATTCGACCGCATTATCCGGGTCACCATCGGCCATGGCCGCAAAGCCGTCGCTGAAAATATTCTCCAGGTTACTGTCGGTATACGCGGTGATGTACGCGCCGGTCGTGACGTACCACGTCACGTCCTGCGTGTTGATGGCAAAGAGCATATCGTATTCGCTCAGACCCATTTCCTCAAACGCGTGGTAGGTATATTCCTCAATGGACTTACCGCCGGTGTCTTCTGTGGTCAAAAGCGCGATGTGCGTCCCGCTGTGCCGGTAGATGTCGGCAATTTGCTGCGACAGCTGCGAAACCGTGTCGGCCGTGAAGATGCCCGCCTCGTCGCGCACATAGGCCGCCGTGTTCACACTGCCGCCGTCCGGCTGCGGCTCGATCGCGACGGGCACGCTGGTGCTGCCCGGCTGCGTCTCGACGATAACAGGCGCGCTCACGCTCGTCTTTGCGAACGGCAGACTCGGCCAGAAGCTGATGACCAGCGCGGCCACGATCGCCAGAACCGTAATGGTCACGGCGACGCCTTTTTTCTGAAAGAATTTCATGTTGTCTCCTTTTTTCTCAGCTGCGCTGTTGCAGGAGCTTCTGCTTCAGCTCCCCTTCGAGCCGACGCAGCTCCACCTCGGCCTCGCGGCGCTGCTTTGCGCCGTCGGACTGGATTTGCAGCACTTCGTCGATGGTGGAGATGAGCTGCTCGTTGGTGTGTTGCAGCGTCTGCATATCGACGATGCCGCGCTCGGCCTCTTTGGCCGTCTCGACCGAGGCCATGTGCAGCATTTCCGCGTTCTTTTGCAGCAGCGTGTTTGTCATGTCGGTGACCTGCCGCTGCGCCTGCATCGCGCGGCGGGAGTTTTCGATGCCGAGCGTCAGCACCATCTGGTTTTTCCACAACGGGATGGTGTTGAGGATGGAAGTCTGGATTTTTTCCACGAGCGCGGTATCGTTGTTCTGGATCATGCGAATCTGCGGCGCGGTTTGCAGGCAGATCATGCGCGTCAGCTCCAGATCGTGCAGCTTCTTTTCAAAGCGCACACACTTGTTTTCATAATCGCTTGCGGCCTGTGCGTCCTCGGGCAGGTTGGACTGCTGCGCCTTGTCGCGCAGCTGTTGCAGCGTCGTTGCGCGCGCCTCGGTCAGCTTCTGCTTGCCGGCGAGGATATACATGGTCAGCTCTTTGAAGTATTGCAGGTTGCGGTCGTACATCTGATCCATGACGGCCACGTCCTTCAAAAGCGTCAGCTTGTGCTGTTCCAGTTCGCCGGAAATGCGGTCAACGTTGACCTCGGCAGCGGCAAAGCGGCTTTTGAGTTCTTCGGCGTTGACCTTTGCCTTGCGGAACAGACCCGCAAGCCCCTTCTTTTCCGGCTCATCCATCGTGCGCAGCTCCACGAGCAGGCCGGAGAGCATCTGTCCGATCTCGCCCAGGTCGCTGGTTTTGACCTTGGCCAGCGCCGTCTCGGAAAAGTCTGCGATATTCTTCTGCGCCGATGCGCCGTATTCGAGAATCTGCCCCGCGTTTTCCAGATCGATCTGTCTGGCAAAGTCCAGAACGGCCTGCTGCTCCTGCGGCGAGAGTGCGGACAGGTCAGGGCCGGTTTCGGGTGCGGCCTGCGCCTGGGTGATGAGGTCGGCTTCGGGTTTGACCTCGGGCTGCGGCTGGGCAGTCAGGTCGGGCGTCAGGGTCAGCTGCGGGATATAGTCTTCCATGGTTCGTCCTCCATTCTCGTTTCTTCGTTACACAAAGTCTTTTTTACCGGTCAGTCCTTCGCTGGCCATCATCTGCTCCATCACGCGGATGTCGGCGGTGATGTCGACCACGTCGGCCTCAAACAGCGCGTCGAGCTGCTGTTGGAAGGCAACGATGACCTTGTCAAGCAGCGTCTCGATGCGGTGCATCCCCTCTTCGATGTTCGCGGTCTTGACGGGTTGGTTTTGCAGGGTCACATACTGCTCCATGAGTTTGATGGTCGTGGGCAGATAGTAATTCAAAAACTGCCGAATCTGGCCGAGTTTTTCCGGGTGCTGGCGCACACAGTCGAAGATCTGCGCGGCCAGACGCTCGATGAGGTCGATCTGCGCGCTCATGCGCTCGTCGGGAATCTCGTCGTTGAGCTGGCGGATGCGCGCAACGGACGTCTTGCCCTGTTCGATGACGGCTTGCAGCTCAGGCGGCAGTTGCGGTTCGGTCCGGGCAGGCTCTTGCGGCTTTTGCTCGGGCTGCGGCTCTGTCTTGGCCGGTTCCTGCGGCTTTGGCTCGGGCTGCGGCTGCTCGGCTTCGGGCGGGAGCTTTTTCCCGGGGAAGATCAGCCGCAGCACCGCATAGACAACCAGCGAGGTCACCGCGCACGAAATGATGCCGCGCAGCGAACCAAGCTTGTCCGTGGAAAGCAGCCACACCGCCCCGATGGCATAGATCGGAATGACGGATGGTTTTCTTTTCGGTTTGCTCTTGTTTTCGTCCATAACGGCCAGCTTCCTTTCTCGGCTGATTTGCAACATACAGTTTAACACGATAATATTAGTACAGAAATTGCCGAAAGTCAACCCACCTTTGATTGACACGGACGCGGCCTGCGGCTATAATATTTTTACCGTCAATGCTTGCGCCGTGCGGTAGGCTGTGTCTGGCTGCGCGGTGAAAACTTATAATTGGAGGCAACTGATATGATCCGGGTTTCTCCCTCGATTCTGGCCGCGGATTTCGCAAATCTCGAACGGGATATCGATTCCATCCGGCAGGCCGGTGCAGAATATGTACATTTTGACGTTATGGACGGGCTGTTTGTTCCCAATATTTCGATCGGCCTGCCGGTTTTGTCCTCGGTGCGCAAGGTCACGCCGCTCGTGCTGGACGTGCATCTGATGATCGACCGGCCGGTGCGCTACGTCGAGCGGTTCTGTCAGGCGGGCGCGGATATCGTGACCGTCCACGTTGAGGCCGACACGCCCGAAAACACCCGCGAAGCGCTGCGCATCATCCGCGCCTGCGGCAAGCATCCGGCCATCTGCGTCAAGCCCAAGACCCCGGCCGAGGCCGTTTTGCCGTATATCGAGCTGGTCGACCTGATTCTGGTCATGACCGTCGAGCCGGGCTTCGGCGGGCAGAGCTTTATGGCCGATATGATGCCCAAGGTGCGCGCCATCCGCGCGTATCTGGACGAAAAGAACCCCTCGTGCGAGCTGGAGGTCGACGGCGGCGTGAACGAGCAGACGGCGAAGGTCTGCACCGAAGCGGGCGCAAACGTCCTCGTGGCCGGCAGCGCGTTCTTCAAAGCCGCCGACAAGGCCGCGTTTGTGCAGTCGGTCAAGGCATAAACAAAGGTTGACAGATGAAAAATCCTCACCGCCATGGCGGTGAGGATTTTTTTCGTTTCTATCGTTCTTCCCGGAAGTACGGCAAGCCCAGCGACTGCGGCGGCTGGTCTTCCTTTTTCTTGCGCATGGAAACCATCAGCAAAACGAGAATGGTCACCACGTAGGGAAGCATCTTGAACAGCTCCAGTGTGCTTCTGGACAGGCCGGGAATGTAGTTATATGCCCAGTACAGAACGCCGAACAGGTACGAGCCCCAGATCGCGCGCAGCGATTTCCACGTCGCGAAGATGACCAGCGCAACGGCCAGCCAGCCCAGCGCTTCGATCGTGCCCTGGTTTTCCCACGTGCCTTTGATGTAGTTCATGACGTAGTACGTGCCGCCAAGGCCGGAGATGCCCGCGCCGATGCAGGTGGCGAGGTATTTGTACTTCGTGACGTTGATGCCCGCTGCGTCCGCCGTGGCAGTGTTTTCGCCGATGGCGCGCAGGCTCAGACCCGTGCGGGTCTTCGCCAGGAAGTACCAGATGGCTACGGCCAGCGCCAGCGCGACATAGGTCAAAAAGCCGTAGGAGAACAGCAGCGTACCCACGCGAACCGGACCGGTGAAGCTGTCGAAGAAATCGACCAGCGAATACGAATACGCACGGAACGTCTCCGACGTGACGGCCACGGAAACCTGGCCGACACCACCGGCGAGCTTATTGAGGCTGCCGCCGAAGAAGTTGCCGACGCCCGAGCCGAGGATGGTCAGCGTCAAACCGGTGACATTCTGGTTGGTGCGCAGCGTGATGGTCAGGAAGCTGTAGATGAGGCCGCCGAGCGCAGAGGCCAGGAACGACGCGATCAGGCACATGATAACGCACAGCGCCGCGTTCGGCTCGATGCCCGCGTTGACGCAGTAGACGTTTTCGTACATGAAGGTCGATACCAGACCGGCGATGCCGCCAAAGTACATGATGCCGGGAACGCCAAGGTTCAGGTTGCCGGATTTCTCCGTAATGATCTCGCCGAGCGCGCCGAACATGATGACCGTGCCGAACACGATGGCAGAGTGGAGAAGATCAGGGAATTTCAGCAAAAAATCTAACATGAACGTCTCTCCTTTCCTTATGCCTTATGCTTCGTGTCGAACCGGACCTGATAGTTGATGAAGAACTCGCTGCCGAGGATGAAGAACAGGATGACGCCCGAGATGATCTGCGAGACGTATTCGTTCAGGCCGAAGTCCGAGGCGATCTGCACCGCGCCCTTATCCAAAAATGCCAGCAGCGCAGAAATGAGGATCATCACGAACGGGTTCATCTTGGCAAGCCAGGCGACGATGATGGCCGTAAAGCCACGGCCGCCGGCCGTCTTAGTTGAGAGCGTGTGGCTCACCGCCGAAACCGCGAGGAACCCGGCAAAGCCGCACAGTGCGCCGGACAGCGCCATCGTGCGCACGTAGATGTGCGGCACACGGATACCGGCATAGCGCGCGGTATTCTCCGAGTCACCGACAACGGCGATCTCATAGCCGTGCTTGGTATACTTGAGGTAGAGATACACCAGCGTTGCCAGCACCAGAACGATGATGACCGTCCACATAAAGTCTTTGTTGTAGCCGTCGGAGAACAGATTGCCGATCCAGCCGACGTACTTGACATCCCCTTTGGAGTTGATCGTGCCGATGGAGTTCGATCCCGGAGGATTCTCCCACTTGGAGACGGCAAACGAGGTCAGCTGAATGGCGATGTAGTTCATCATCAGCGTGAAGAGCGTTTCGTTGGTGTTCCATTTGGCCTTGAAGAAGCCGGGGATGAGTCCCCACAGGCCGCCGGCGACGATGGCGCTGATGGCCATGCACAAAAACAGCATCACGGTGTTCATCTTACCGGCGAAGTTAATCATCCAGAACGCCGTGGCGATGCCGCCGACGAGCATCTGTCCCTCTGCGCCGACGTTCCAGAATCGCATCTTGAACGCGGGCGCAAGGCCGATGGCGATACACGTGAGAATCATGCAGTCACGGATGGTGAACCACATACGCTTGCTGGTGCCGAACGCGCCGGAGGCCAGCGAGGCGTAGACGTTCAGGGGGTTCATCTTGACGATGGCATAGATGATGATGCCGTCGACGATGAGCGCGAGCAAAATGGCAAGGGCGCGGATTGACCACGCTTTGCCGCGGGAAATGGTGTCTCGTTTGGAGATATGCATACTCGATTAACCTCCGATCTTCGTCATCATGAGGCCGACGGCTTCTTTCGTGGTGTTGCGTCCGTCGACAATGCCCGAAACCTTGCCGCCGCACAGCACCAGAATGCGGTCGCACAGCTCCAGCAGCACGTCCAGATCTTCGCCGACGTAGATGACCGCAACGCCCTTCATCTTCTGCTCGGTCAGCAGGTTGTAGATGGCGTAGGACGTGTTGATGTCCAGACCGCGCACGGCGTAGGCCGTCATCAAAACAGCCGGGTTCTGGGCGATCTCACGGCCGACGAGGACTTTTTGCACGTTGCCGCCCGACAGCCGCCGCAGCGGGGTGCGGTTGATGTCCGGGGTGACGACTTCGAGGTCGTCGACGATCTTCTGCGACAGCTCACGCGGGTAGCGGCGATCGGTCAGCGGGCCGCCGCCGCGGCGGTAAGTGCGCAGCATGATGTTCTGGATGATGTTCATGCCGCCGACCAGACCCATACCGAACCGGTCTTCCGGCACGAACGACAGCAGAAGACCCTTGCGGATGATGTCCAGCGGATCCATGCCGTTGAGCAGGCATTCCGAGCCGTCCGGCTCGATGTATGTAATTTTACTCGCGTCTTCGAGCTTTTGCAGGCCGCTGATGGACTCGAGCAGTTCTCTTTGACCCGAACCGGCGATGCCCGCGATGCCGAGGATCTCGCCGCCCATGGCGGTAAACGAAACGTCATCGAGCATCTTGACGCCTTCTTTGTTTTTGACCGTCAGATGTTCCACGCGCAGACGCTCGGACTGGTTTTCGTTGAGCGGCCGGTCGATGTTCAGCGACACGGCGCGGCCGACCATCATGTCGGTCAGCGACTGCTGCGACGCGGTGGCGGTGGGGGTATCGCCGATGTACTCGCCCTTGCGCAGAACGGCCACGCGGTCGGACACGGCCAGCACCTCATGGAGCTTGTGCGTGATGATGATGATGGCCTTGCCGTCGGCTTTCATGTTGCGCATGACGGTAAAGAGCTTATCCGTCTCCTGCGGGGTCAGAACCGCCGTCGGCTCGTCGAGGATGAGGATGTCTGCGCCGCGGTAGAGAACCTTGACGATCTCAACGGTCTGCTTTTGCGAGACGGACATCTCGTATACTTTCTGGTTGGGGTCGATGTCGAAGCCATAGCGATCGGCGATCTCGCGCACGGCCTTGGCCACGGCAGCTTTGTCCATCTTGCCCTTGTCCCCGGGCAGGCCGAGAATGATATTCTCCGCTGCCGTGAAGACATCGACAAGCTTGAAATGCTGATGGATCATGCCGATGTGCAGATCAAACGCATCCTTCGGCGAGCGGATCTCCACTTCTTTGTCGTCTACAAAGATCTGCCCTTCGTCCGGATAATAGATGCCGGAGAGCATATTCATAAGCGTTGTCTTGCCGCTGCCGTTTTCGCCGAGCAGGGATAAGATCTCACCCTTATGAAGCTCCAGACTGATCGATTTGTTTGCCACGACCTGTCCGAAGCGCTTGGTGATGTTTCTCAGTTCGATTGCGTTTGCCAAGCAAGTCATCCTTTCTGTCTTGGATTTCGCTCCGTCATACGACCGCAGATGCCGCAAAGCGCAACCGGGTCTGTGTGCGCGGATGGTCTGTCCGTGCGGCTGCGTCAGCCGCAACGGCAGGGAAAACTCTTTTCAAAACCACTTGTATTTTATCATTGAATGAACGGATTGTAAATATCTTTTCTGCAAAAAGTACAAAAAAATAAAGACTGCCTAACAAATTTTTAGTTAGCTTGCAAATCTTTTGTTCCCCTTTGTAAAATTTTCCCGCAGTTGCGTTTTTTCCGAAAAAGACGCGCAAGGACAGCTTTTTTCGTGGTTTTTGTTTGGTAGGAGCGCAGTGTGGGGAAAAGGGCATTTGCTGTGCGGATAGAAGCCCTCTCAGTCACCTTCGCCGCCAGCTCTGGCAGAGGGAGAGCCAGGGGCGCGGCAAGCCGCGCCGTTTTCAGCGTTTTCTTCTCGCTTGTCCGAGAAGAAAACGCTGGCAAAAGAAGAGGGACACCGGGGGGATTCCGATTTCCCCCCGGAACCCGCGTCAGAACCGGCACTTTCAGAGCGAGTCTTCGCGAAGCGAAGCCTCTTATCCTGCCGCGCCGGTTCTTCCTTTCCGGACAATGACCTTCGTCATTGTCCGGTTGAAACCTTTTGGTTTCTTTGGAATCTTCCGCTGCGTATGGAAATCGAACGGATGCGCTTCTGCATTGGAGTGTACGATTTAGGCGGTAACAAGTTTCAACCGCACCGATTCAGCCATCACCAACAATGGCGGGCGGCGCGTAGTGATGTCCCG